>JBDKFU010000022.1:0-3154 GCA_039798565.1 Candidatus Parcubacteria bacterium | reverse complement strand
ATTTTTCAAATTGTGGGTCTTGGCCCCCCTGACCACTATCTTATTAACCCCGAGGTCTGGGTCGTGTGAATGCTCGTTTTTTTTAGTGCTCATACGTCAAAGGGCCGCCCGTGTGGCGGTACCCTTATACTAGCACAAAGCGTCTTAGCGTCGCGGTCCTCGAGAAATCACCATTCGCCAAAGCATCTCACGAAGCTTCTTAGCGTGCTCGCTTGCATCGTCAGGATTGTCGTTTGCGGGCTTTTGCTTGGGTGTACCTTTTGGTGTGGCTGGCATATAATCATTATACACACTATACAACGTTTGTCAAGTATTTATTTCGCTCTATCGAAGGCCTTTTCTAGAGCGTCGACATACTGCGTGTGTCGGTCTGCTGGTGTTGGATTATGCTTTCCATCGAAACCAGTTTTTGAACGAGAGATGCCTCGCTTCGACCTATTAACACTCTTTACCATCGCGACTGCTCGTTCAAAGTAGTGCGGTCCCACCTTCCCGTCTGTCTCACCCATAAACCGCGTATCAACTGCAACGACAAAATCTGCCTCGGGGACTTTATCATGCGCCTCGCTCACCATCGTTCGCACGGTACTTTCTGCCGCACGAAAACCAGTTTTTGATTTAAGTCTCGTATTAACGGGGACAGCAATGCGACGAAATAGTACCCCCTGCGGAAAACGTTTTTCTGTCACTTGTTTAATCGCTTTAAAGCGCGCGTCATCAACTCCACCAATAACGACCGTGACGGGATTATATACAACTTCTTTCATCATCGGAGGATACTCCTCTCATAGAGCGCGGTCAACTACTCGTCTAGATATATGCGCTTAGGATTTGGCTTACCTTTTCTCTTTTTTGGTTCTGGTAGTTTTGCTTCGAGCTTATAGATTTCGTCGCGAATAAGCGCTGCCGTTTCAAAATCTAACACCTCGACCGCACGTTCCATCTGCTCGCGCTTTCGCTCTATCACCTCTTTGAGTCGCTTTGGATCATCACCACTTGCAAGATCCATGGTCACCAGCATATCGACAGCCGCTGCGCGTTCTGCCTGGAGTGAGTCGGTGATATCGTGAATAACTTTAGTAATGGTCTCTGGCGTAATGCCGTGCTTCTTGTTGTATGCAAGTTGGACGCCGCGACGTCTATTCGTCTCTTTAATAGCGCTGTCTAGCGAGCGCGTCGATTGATCTGCGTACAAAATGACGCGACCTTTCACATTACGCGCCGCGCGACCTATAGTTTGAATAAGTGCAGTCTCGCTACGCAAAAAGCCCTCTTTGTCAGCATCGAGTATACCCACGAGCTCTACCTCGGGGAGGTCGAGGCCCTCGCGGAGCAAGTTTACGCCAACGAGCGCATCAAACTCGCCTCGGCGAAACTTGGTCAAAATATTAATGCGCTCCATGGTCTTAATATCTGAGTGAATGTACTCTGCTTTGACTCCCCTGCCTTTCAAAAATTCTGACAAGTCCTCTGCCATCTTTTTAGTAAGCGTAGTCACCAACACACGGCCACCGCCCTCCACCACCTTTTCAGTCTCTTGAATAAAATCCTCCACTTGTCCGTCATGTGCGCCACCGGACACGGGGCGCACAATAATTTCAGGATCAATGAGGCCGGTAGGACGAATAACTTGTTCTATTGGTTTACCCGAGTGTTCAAGCTCATACGGACCTGGTGTCGCTGAGGTATAGATTATCTGGCCCACCGTTGATTCAAATTCTTTAAACGTGAGCGGACGGTTATCTTTTGCTGATGGCAGGCGAAAGCCGTGGTCGATGAGCGTCTTTTTTCTCGACTGGTCGCCCGCGTACATACCACCAATCTGTGGCACGGTCACGTGCGACTCATCGATAATAGTTAAAAAGTCTTTTGGAAAATAGGACAGCAGCGTGTACGGTGGCTCACCTTCTTTTCGACCATCAAAGTGGCGCGAGTAGTTTTCTATACCATTGCAGTACCCAATCTCCTTTATAAGCGCGAGGTCATAGCGCGTGCGACGCTTGATGCGCTCTGCTTCTAAGATCTTTCCTTCAGCGGCAAAGACCTTTAACTGCTCTTCAAGCTCTGCCTCGATGTCGTGTGCAGCACGCTCACGTTCTTCTGGTGCAGTCACATAGTGCTTGGCTGGAAAAAGAAAAAACTCAGCGGGGGAGTCGACGAGCGCTCGAGAGACCGCATTTAATTTTGATATCTTTCCAATCTTTCCGTCCGCTGGCTCGACGCGATAGACCACTACCTCGTTCACCGGCATAACTTCGACCGTTGGCCCAACTGCACGAAAGGTGCCAGGCGTAAGATCAGCGTTCGTCCGCTCAAACTGAAGTGACACGAGAAAACGCATGAACTCAGCACGTTCAAACTTTTGTCCGACTGCAATGTGTCGGTGTACTTTTTTATATTCGTCTGGTGACCCGAGACCGTAGATACATGACACCGACGCGACGATAATAACGTCTTCGCGTGTAAGCAACGCCTGCGTCGATGCATGACGAAGGCGATCAATCTCCTGGTTAATCATCGCCTCCTTTTCAATGTACGTGTCAGATGCCGGCATGTACGCCTCCGGCTGATAGTAGTCGTAGTATGAAACAAAATAGTGGACCGCGTTATCAGGAAAGACCTCACGGTACTCCTGCGTCAGCTGTGCAGCGAGTGTCTTGTTATGCGCGATCACGAGTGTCGGCCTCCCTATCTGTGCAATCACATTTGCAGCGGTGAACGTCTTACCCGAGCCTGTGACGCCAAGCAAGGTCTGATACCGCTCGCCAGCACGCACGCCTTTTACGAGCGCTTCTATAGCCTTTGGCTGATCACCCGCTGGTGTATGCGAAGACTTTAAATTAAACGTAGCCACTTACTGCACTATAGCAAAAAGCGTGCCTAGAAGCCGATTTTGCTGACTCGCTCGACTTTGCCGTCGACACACACACCACAGTCACGAACCGGGACAATAAATGAGCCGTCTATTTTTATACGCTGGCCAGAAAGATGAATTCTTTTATTTCCACTACAGGCGGGACACTCCATTGGGTTTTTAAGTGCTGTAACAGGGACTGCTTTTTTACCCCCTATGAACCCCTTTAAAACCTCCAGTGTTGGCATACCAGAGCATCCTACTCCTGTCCCTGGTTTTAGCAAGGGGAGTTATGCACCG
>JBDKFU010000021.1:0-6521 GCA_039798565.1 Candidatus Parcubacteria bacterium | reverse complement strand
GGAGACGACGCACCTCACTACACTCCATCACCGTGCGGCCATTCACCACATTCAAATATTGCTGGACATTATGACGAAGAACGGGGAGTGAGCGCGTGTACTTTTTTGACCCCTCTAACAGGCGTGCAAGTTCTGCCGCCTCGGTCCCACAAAACGCTACCGGCGCACCATCCGCGAGTGCACGAGGAACAAGGAGTGCAGATATCGAAACGCCAAGTAACGTTCTACGCGAGAGGACGGTGCCGTATTCCCGCATGCGGTCCATAGATGTGATTAGAGTACCGTCGTGGGTGGAACAAGTCAAGAAACACTACTTGCGTCTTTGCCCGTGGAATTTTTTATGGACGTCGCGGAGATGTTTGTCGGTGACGTGGGTATACACCTGTGTGGTTTGAATGTTGGCGTGGCCAAGGAGCGCCTGCACCGCACGAAGGTCAGCACCATTTTCAAGTAGGTCAGTAGCAAACACGTGGCGCAGAACGTGCGGTGTCACCTTACTTGTGATGCCGGCGCGCACTGCATACTCCTTTATATGTCGCTGGACGTCGCGCGGCGTGATGCGGTGCAGCCTTTTTGCACGACCATCCATAAAGAGGGCGTCGTCCATATCGGTGCGGACTTTTAGATATGCACTTACGGCGCGCTTTGCTCGGTCAGATAAAAAGACGACGCGGACCTTCTCACCCTTACCGCGTACACTCATCTCGTCGCGAGACAAATCAATGTCCACATTCAGCGCGCACAACTCAGACACGCGAAGTCCAGTAGAGAACAAAAGCTCGAGTATCGCCTGATCGCGGTACAAACGCGCCGCCTTATCTTTATTTTTTTCTTTCTTCAACGCCTCGCTGGGCGCATTCATTAATCGTTCGAGCTCTGTTTCGGTGATGAGGTCGAGCGAGCGTTCTCCAACCTTCGCGAGCTCTATCTTTTCAGGCTGGAGCGACTTAATGTCACGGCGAGTGAGATATTTTAAAAACGCGCGTAGCGCGATGAGGTGATAGTTCTGTGTTTTTCTTTTGAGTGTACTGTTTCCTGCGGGTTGGCGATTTAACCACAGGCGATACTCGCGGATAGTAGCGTCTGTAATCGCTGCGGGGTCAGTCAGTTTTGAATACTGGAGAAAGCGGGTGAGATAGCGGTCATAATTTTCTACCGTCTTTATAGACCGACCCTTCGTTATCTCGCAGTACTCCAAAAACTCCCGCTTCAGCTCATCAAGTGTCATTCCTTATAGTATATCCTCCGTTTTGCGCAAAATTGACATATGGACAAATTATGTTAATATGCTTCAACTATGCAGAGGCCAGAAAAACTGCCGGCGACGAGCGAGATAGTCACACGCGAACGCCAAACCAAAGCGGGACACGAAGTGGTACCTGTAACATCTGAGATAGGCGCAAGACCGAAAGAACAAAAAACGTTTGCGGCAAACAAAACTCCAGAGAATATTCAGCTCCATGCAATGAGCGGGGAGCCGCCAAACGACGACAAACCGCCCACTCCACGCGAACGCTTACAAATCATGAATTGGGTTGTTGGTGGCTTGTTTGGCGCCGCATGTCTCACACTTGCAGTTAACTGGCTCTCTGGCGGGTTTCTTGAGCCACTTTTCAATGTGGCACCAGGTATCGGCCAAGCAACCCTCGCCGGCCTCTTATCCAAGTGGATTGGCATGCATGGATATGGAAATTCTGAAGTTGGATTTCTGATTTCTTCACTCTATTGTGCATTTAGTGTTATGAATTCGTCCACAGCTATTACAACACTATTAATAGGACTATCGGTAGCTACGGGCCCGGCCGCTTTCATTGGACTCGCAGCTGCAATCGCATTGTACGTACTCGGTAGAAAAATGATTTAGCCCCTTGCATAGTGGGGCGCCCGCGCTACTATGGAAGTAATGGCGGGGGAGACACCTTTGGGTCCACGCGAGAACCGAGCGAATGCGGGCGGTGAGGGCGGCGATATGTATATGGAGGATGGGGAGCGAGTGATCGTTCCTTTTTTTGATGAACATGGCTAGACGCTTTGCCCTCCCACCAAATGTCATTTCTGTAGCCCGAGGCCGTGAATTAGTGAGACTGAACGTCAAGCGTGGCGACATTGTGAAGTACGTCAGGGACTATGAAGTCGATGCGGTGCACCCAAATGGCGATCTATCGCTATCCCGATACACCACAACGGGCAAACTGGAGGCTATTGTAGTCCCCGTCACCGCCCTCGATAAGGACTGGATCAGAAGACGGTAGGGTAGAAAAAGGTTGCAAAATGCCGCGGGGTGTGGTATATTGACGCAATGCTCACAAAGTTGCAGAAAAAGAAGGCGGCAAAGCCAGTTGCTAAGCACGAAACCGATACGGGCTCTTCGTCTGTACAGGTTGCTCTTTTGTCTAAGAAAATCAGCGAACTTACGTCGCACCTTAAGAAGCACCAGAAGGATAAGCACTCTCGCCGCGGCCTTTTGCAGATGGTTGCAGACCGACGCCGTCACTTGAAGTACCTCGAAAAGCACGACAAGAAAGAATACGCGAAAGTTATCAAGACTTTGGGTCTCAAAAAATAAGCCATGGTAGAAGCAGTCGAAGTAAAGAAACTCAAGCCCGTAGCAGAAATGCATAAGGATGAGTTCTTTGGCGGACTTCGTGCCGATATGGATATGTCGCGCGAAGAGCGCGGGCAGGCAGAGCACCACATACGGCTCGCCGACAGTGCACTACGCAGTGGGGACATACAGGCACGTGATAGGGAGCTTGTAGTTATTAAGCGACATTATGCACGCATCCTCGACATTGAAACTCACGCACTTGAACTACGCGCTGTTATTGAAAAGTCGGATCTTCATGATTCTTACAAAAGATCGGCCAACGAGTATGCAAAACAAGTGAGTGCTGATAGGACCCAGATCCTTGCAGAAATCAATCGTCTCAAAGCTGGCCAAGCGACACCGCGGTAAGAACATATGCCAGACCACGACCCGATGTTTCGACGAGTGTTGCACTCTGGACGTAACCCGAGACAAGTAAAACAAGACGGCGACCGTGTTATTTATTCTACCGAGACACAAGGACCTAAATCGCTGTACCGCGAGGGCGATATGGGCGCCATCTTTCGCGATGCGTTTAATAAAAAACTCGGTAGAGACACCCCTCCAGTAGAGCCAGTAAAAAAAGCGGCACCCAAAGCACCTAAAAAAACTAAAGCTCAACTCGCACAGGAAAAAAAGCAAGCAGATTTGGATCGCGCATGGGACGCGCACAAGCGCGCGGCGGACCAAAAACGCTCATTCTAATCACACATTTTCGGCGGTACAATGGATGTACTGGTCGATGTTACTAAACACATTTTTAATACGTATATAGAAGTATGGCAATCATTAAACATAAGGCTCAGCGTGTCGGCGTTTTTATCGACACGCAGAATCTCTATCACAGTGCAAAAAATTTATACCGCGCACGCGTCAACTTTGGCGCAGTCTTGAAAGAGGCGGTTGCAGGACGAACACTCATTCGGGCGACGGCCTATGTCGTGACCACAGAGAGTGGCGAAGAAAAAGCTTTTTTTGAAGCGCTGAACAAGCAGGGCATCGAGACAAAGACCAAAGATTTACAAATCTTTTTTGGCGGCGCAAAAAAAGCTGACTGGGACGTCGGACTCGCTGTTGACGCTATCAAGCTCGCACCAAAAGTTGATGCCATTGTGGTGGCCTCTGGCGACGGCGACTTTGTACCGCTCGCAGAATATCTGAAAAGTCTCGGCGTGCAGGTTGAAGTCATGTCATTTGGTAAGGCGACGAGTGCGCGACTGAAAGAAGCCGTCGACGACTTTATTGATATGAGCGAGGCACCAAAAACGTATCTCTTGGGCTCATCGCGCTCTGCATATCTACCGTCATTTATTGCTGGCTCGACAGAAGCAGAGGCAACGGGCGAAGATACCATCGCACCAAAGGTGGTCGGCTCTGACACTGACGAGGACTAACCTACAACTCTTCCTTCGTCGTCCACGTTCGACCGCCATCAACGGTGAGCGTCGTGCCGTTCACCGCTTCCATTTGAATTAAATTAACGATGGCGTCTGCAACACTCGCGGCGCCAAGCCACGGGTTTAAAAGATGTGCGGGGAGAGGAATCTCGCGCTGCATGTGTTCAATGGTGGATTGTGGCGCAGTAGCGGGCGGTTCAATCGTACCGTTCAACACACCTAAAAAGCGAATGCCTTCGCGGCCATGCTGTTCTGCCAGCTGATGTACGACGGAGGGGATATACATTTTCGACGCCGCATACGCAGCGAGATTTCTTGGATATGAGCCCGCGCGCTCTAAAAAGGCGTCGCCCTCGAAAACAATGACACCCGACTTACCTGCTTTTTTCAAAGAATACACCGCGGCCTCGGTGACCAAAAAAGCACTTTTCATATTGACCGCAACATTGATGTCGATGGCGCGCTCATGTGCGACCAAATATTCAGGCAGCGACATACCATCACGCACATCAGCGGCGCGAAAAATGCCCGCATTGTTGACGATTATGTCGGGCGGATTTTCAAAACTTTCAAATAACTGTTGGACATCCGCCGCACGAGTTAAATCGCCAAAGCAGGGGCGGACCATAACGCCCGTTTTTTCGACAGCACTCACTACACTTTTCATGGCATCTGTTTCTTTGATGTCGTGGAGATAGATATTCGCCCCCGCGCGCGCCAAACGTTCTGCGATTGCAGCACCGATTCTCCCGGGAATACCCGCGCCGGTGACCAGCGCCCACGTTCCACTGTACTGATATGTCATGTATGCAGTATATAACTCTCCTTGACCACAGTAGTGGGCGGGTGTAGGGTGCACAGTATATGGAAAAAAAACGTCGACCACAGCCTCGCCCCTTTATGGCAAGCTCGGGCAGCATGCACAGCCAGTTCCCAGACCCAAACCTGGCCGCTAACCGCGTACCGCATGACGATGGCGCACGGACGCGCGATCGTGTAATCCATCTAGAAGACGATCAGCTTGACGACCACGACGGCGTTGATTTTACTGCTCGCACTGGCCGCGCAGAGGATGGCCGCCTCCCCGTACCACTCGACCGACTCTTCAAGTCCTAACTTTAATAAGTACTGATTTTGCGGTTGGTTTACTTATCCCTTTCACCGATGCGGGGTGGGTGACCACGTCGACTCGACCGATACCCGCTGCGCGCGCCGCCTTATGAAGCGCCGAGCGCTTGTCACTCAAATCCTGCGTCACACGTTCAACAAGTTTTTTATCAAATTCAATCGGATCATAGTGTGAGCCCGGCTTACTAAAAACTAACTGTACGAGTGGGACCAAAACGCCGCTATCTTTTTTACCTCGACGAACGAGTCCGGTGCCACGACTCATAAATACACCCGGCACCTTAGGCTGCGAGTTCTGCTGAATCGAATGTGCAATTTCCTGCAGTGCTGCACTACGCGCCCGCGCCTTCTGCTCAGGATCCTCTACAACTGGCTCACCGATACCGAGCTTTTGGAGAAATTTCGCCTTTCCGCCAGCGCTCGACATGGTGTTTGCAACCCTGCCTCGCGTAATCTTAATTGCGTCTGCGGCTTTAGAAACGCTCCCAGTGCGCACGATTACATCAACAAACCGCGTACGCATTTCATCGTTTTCTATCCATGGCGGCCATGCGCGCTTCTGATTTTTATCTGAGCCAGACTCAATCACTGGAGCAGTATCGCTCTCTGCGCGTCATCTGTCAATAAAAGCTCGACGTGGTATAGTAGCGCTATGCAAAAAAAAATATATGAGCTAGCCCTGGGAGGCAAGACGCTCACCGCGACATTTACTGACCTCGCTGACCAAGCGCACGGGAGTGTACTGGTCCGCTATGGAGACACTGTCGTCCTCGCGACTGCAGTGATGGGCAAGAAGGAACGCACCGACATCGATTACTTTCCGCTCTCGGTTGAATACGAGGAGCGCTTTTATGCTGCGGGACAAATCCTCGGCTCACGCTTTGTTCGTCGCGAAGGCAGGCCGTCCGACGATGCTGTTCTTTCGGGTCGCGTCATCGACCGCACCATCCGTCCACTCTTTAATTCAAAACTACGCAAAGACGTACAGGTAGTCGCGACCGTACTTTCAATCGACCAGGAGGACCCTGACGTTCTTGGCGTCAACGCCGCATCTATCGCACTCGCGACCAGCCACATCCCATGGAATGGTCCCGTTTCAGCAGTGCGCATTGGAAAGAAGAAGGGGAGCGACGCGTTTATCGTGAACCCAACCTACGCAGAAAGAAACGCAGACGACGCCGAGCTTGACCTTTTGATCTGCGGCAAAGACGGTACCATCACCATGATTGAAGTCGGAGCAAAAATCGTACCTGAGGCGGTGATTGAAAGCGCATTCGCGTTTGGTATGGCTGAGATTGAAAAAATCCAAGCATTTCAGAAGCAGATTATTGCAGAGATGGGGAAGCAGAAAATGGCTCTCCCAGAAACCGTCGTGAATCCAGCGTTACAAGAAATACTGAAAACATTTG
>JBDKFU010000020.1:0-4095 GCA_039798565.1 Candidatus Parcubacteria bacterium | reverse complement strand
ACCGTGGTCGCACCCTCCCTAACAAAAAGGCTGCACGCGTCACTCGCCGTACTGCAAAGACCAGGCGTGAGGGCAAGGTAGAGGGCAGCAAGTAGCATCCATGGCATCTCGCCATTTGTCGCGATCTCTTGTTTTGCAAACGCTTTTTGAGTGTGACCTTGCAGGCACGCTCACGAGCGCGCATGCACACGCAATTTTAGAGCGTAATTCGAATGAGTTTTCACTTGGGGACTCAGATATGGTATTTGCAGAGGCCCTCATTGAGGGAGTGTTAGTAAAGCAGGACGAACTCGATGCAATTATTGTAAAGGCGGCACCGCAGTGGCCGTTGGATAAAATCGCGCCGATCGATAGAAATGTACTCCGCATTGGTTTGTATGAGTTATTGTTTGCAGATCGCGTGTCTGTCCCACCAAAGGTTGCACTAAACGAGGCGATTGAAATTGCAAAGAGTTTTGGCGGTGAAGAGAGCAGTCGATTTGTAAACGGAGTCCTCGGCACCGTGTACCGCGATATCGGCGAGCCACAGAAAGATGATGCAAAAACTGATACAGTAGAATAAACATATGAGCCCAGTAAAAAAGGCAGAAATCCAAAAGAACTTTGATCACTTTTTGCGACGCGCAAAACTTTCATTTAATAATCCAGACCTGTTGTTAAACGCGTTTACGCACCGCTCGTACTTGAACGAGAGCAAGAGCGGTATGCGCGAGCATAACGAGCGACTCGAGTTTTTGGGTGATGCTGTTATTGAACTCATTGTCACTGACCACTTGTATAAAATGTTCCCTAAGGCGCACGAGGGTGAGCTGACCAGTTATCGCGCCGCTTTGGTTAATGCTGTTATGTTGGGTTCTATCGCGCACAAGCTCGGTATGAACGACTGCCTCTTGTTGTCGAAAGGGGAGGCAAAGGACACTGGTCGCGCGCGTTCTACCATTCTTGCAAACACGTTTGAAGCAGTCTTAGGGGCGCTCTATTTAGATCAAGGATACGCTGCGGCTGAAAAGTTTGTGGCCGAGTTTGTACTCTCGCACACTGATGATGTAATAAAAAAGGGTCTCTGGAAGGATGCAAAATCGTCATACCAAGAGCATGCGCAAAGTAAGTATGGACTCACGCCATTGTATAAAACACTTTCTGCAAAAGGCCCAGACCACGACAAGCATTTCGTCGTTGCACTTATGGTTGGGGACGTTGAAGTAGCTCGTGGCGAGGGGAAGAGTAAACAGGACGCTGAGCAAGCGGCAGCTGTTGCAGCTCTTGCTGATAAAGCGTAGAATAAAAATATGTCAGCAGAAGCAGGGCCGAATGTGCATTTTATAGCAGACCCAAAGGGTAATATTGAGTCTAAGCTCTCAGACTGTAAGGGCTGCGATGGCTACGGTCGCCGTATCACCCTTTTAGGAGAAAAAAAGTGCGATCTCGAAGGATGTCGTGGACATCTCCCGCACAAAATACGCATTCGTGACGAAGTTATTTTTGGAACACCCAGTGGCGTAAAAAGCCACGACGTGGACGCGAGCGGCCGCCGCAAGGGGACGAGCTCCTAGTCTAGTCAGTCCTAGTCGATGCTGTCTACGTAGACTACACGGTCACCTTTGCGCCATCCAAATAATCCGTGTCTGTGCGTCATGAGTCCTTTATTTGAGTCATGGATGTGTGCAGCTGAGTGCGAATCGCTGCCTTTGTCTCCAAGAAAAAAGTACGTTCCGCCCTCTTTGTGCATGCGTCGTGCAGTTTCACTCTCTTGGTTTTCAAGCACCCATTTCAAATCCTTTGTGGTCGCCGGTCTCCCATACTTTTTTGCTTCTTCACGGACGACTTCAAGTGGCTTATCTTCAAGCTCGGGGAGTGCTCGTACACGCAGTGATGGGGCTCTATTTAGTTTTCGTTCTCGGATCATATTCAATCTCTAACCTTCTAATGAGGGAGATAGTAATACAAGAGTGGGTGTCCTGTCAACTATCGATTTAGTGGATCGAGGGCTTATCTATCGGGACATGAATGGTAAGTATGCCGAGCTCACCGTCAGCTGAGTCGGAGCCAGTCTGAATTATCTTCTCAATGCCGGGGCGTAACTCTGCAAGAACAGATTCGACCGGTACGTTTCGGCGCCGTGCAACATCAACAATTTCGAGCTTTGCCCTTTTCTTCATCTTGAATTTTTTTACGTTTTCATTACCCAAGCGCTTTGCCAGGGCATCAAGTTCCGCCTCAAATGCATCTATGCGCACGAGCGCTTGCTCACGAAATTTTCCCATCTATCGATACTACGCTTCACCCGTTACACTGTCAATCCATCTATACTTAATCGATTTTACCTTTTTCACGGAGTCTTTGTATCGCTTCACCTCGTGACCAGCCGCCCCGCATGCCGTCTTCAATCATTCGTTCTTGGCGAAATGTCTCGTTTGCAATTGCAACAGGGTTAGCAAACCCAGGGTGTTGGATAACAACGAGTGCGCCAGTATCGGTTGGCTGAGATTCTATCTTAGGTCGGTCTCCGCGAGCAATTTTTGCGAGAGTCTCCCAGCTCATATTTCTGCGTCTACTGTACCATGCGCCCTAGTTGCTGATTGGTGTCAGGTGTGATATTTTCTAGACTTATGTTTGAAAAGAAATCTATGGTCGGGGAGGGACAAGAGGGTGCAAAGCTACCTCAGTTCGACCAACGCTACTTTAACTGTTTTGCAGTACTTTACAACAGACTCCCTGACAGAGACGATACAGTCCGTTTTCGAGTGAGAAAGTTTTCATACGCAAAAAACATTGATTGGGGTAAGCCAGACTCAATTGAAGAGGTGTCATTCTGTGTTCCAAAGGGGTATGTCATTAAGTCGTCACGGCATGTCTATCAGGAACGCACACGGCTTCCTGGACTTCAAGTTCAATTCAACCCGGAAGTGGCTCGGTAGTGGTATACTCGGTGCGTATGCCAGACAGGCGAACGTATGCTGATCGCAGAGAGTACAACAAAAGAGCAGTTACTGCGCGTAGAAGAAAGTTGCGCAAAATGGCAGTCGATCATGCGGGAGGTAAGTGCCAGGTATGTGGCTACTCGCGTTCAATTAGAGCGCTTACGTTTCATCATCGAGACCCCTCAAAAAAGGACTTTGGACTATCTGACCGTGGTCTGACACGCTCGTGGGCTAAAACACTTGCTGAGATTGATAAATGCATTCTGCTGTGCGCCAATTGCCACGCCGAGGTTCATGATGGGCTCGTCTCAGTGCCACACAATAAGAAAAGGGTGAGTTGAAATTCGACCCACAGATGCGCTATACTCATCATTAGTTCTTAGAAAAGAACATATTCCGCGGTAGCTCAATGGTAGAGCAGCTCCCTGTCAGTAAGGCAGCCTTCTGGAGGAATCCAGATTGCAAATTTCGGGATATCGGTGAACGCTAAAACCTGTAATGGTCATGCCAATACCGAGGGAACCTTAACAATCGGTTAGGGGCACCGTAGAGACTAGATACCGAAAGGTCCAGAACGGATCGTGATATAGTCCACGCCCTACAGAAATCTAGGGATAAGTGTAAGGAGTTGGTTGTAGGTTCGAGTCCTACCCGCGGAGCCAGTTTTTGTTGTGATATCGTTAGAGCATTATGAATAGCTTTTCTAATGTATGGCAGGCCAATTAAATTTAGGCGACCCCAAGTCTGAGTCACGCGCAGAGTCCGCTCCAGTTCTTGAATTTAAATCAGTTCCAGATGCAAGAGGGGTCGGTGCAGCAGTTGAATCAGTCAAAGACAAAATTGCTACTGAAGAAGAACTTGTCGCGCTTGCAAATGCTTGGAATGATGGAGGCGAAACTCAAATGGCTAAGGATGTACGCGATGAGAATCTTGCTTGTTATGGTGAGAAGCATGGAATTTGGATTTCATATATTTTTTGGAGCAAAAGCGATAACAAGTTTTTAGTTAGACGACATAAATGGGGAGGAGCGAGGTGGGATGCTAACCGGCATCGAGTCGCTGTTCGTCCTTAGGTGTCCTGAAATAAGTTCCCACAGCGTCCCAGGCGTAGAGCAAGCACAACAAAAACCGGATGCATTGCATCCGGTTTTGTGTTGAGCTCTCTGTGGTATGA
>JBDKFU010000019.1:0-9378 GCA_039798565.1 Candidatus Parcubacteria bacterium | reverse complement strand
TTCCGTACGTCACCCACTAATTTTTTATATGCGAATTTCGCGTAGCATGGATAGGATTACTCCACACCAGGGCATGTCTGCGTACGACCGCAACAAACGCGTCGTCGCCTTTTTTGATCGCAAGCGAAAGACTATTACACCACGTGATCAAGAGACATTAGAAAGAATGGCTCATCAAATCTATCTTGACGCTAGCGAACAAGAACAAAAACAAATTGATTTTTATATGGCGGTACGCGCCCGCAAACCAATCGATGAAATAAATAGAGTTGCATCGCGCTAGGGCGTGGAGGTGGGTATGGATAGAATTTTTTATAATCCAGAGCGGGTGATGTGGACCGATATCGTCTACGCTCGCGAACGATGTAGGGCAGCAGTGAGTCGCATCCGTGGAAGTCGTGTACTCGGCTCTACACTGATCATTGGTGGCATCGCGGCGTTTCTTATCCCCGAAGCAGCATTGCTTGCATCCATTCTTATTGGTGGTGGTGCATTTTTGTGGGCATATGCAGAATGGAAGCGCCAGCATTGGAGTAAGCTTATCAGCGCACGCAGGGTGTCTCGCGCAGGGGGTTACACAGAAAGAGCCAAAAAGAATAAGTCACGCGACGCCGTTATGGGTCTTGCAGCCATACTCGCATGGACAGAAGATCGGGGTCCGTTAGGGGCCACCGACGCGGATATTAGAAAATCTATCCAAGATGACCCGCGTACGGTCTCTTTTAATCGAAGTCGGCCTGTAAAGAGTTAAATACGCACAAGGGGCTACGCGGTGATGCTCACGAGCAGAGAAAAGGTGTAGAATGGTGGCATGGAGATTTTAAAGAAGCTTTTTTCTCCACGGTATCGCGAGCTCGTGAGGCTCCACGAGGAGCGCCGCATCAGAAATTTAGTACGTGGAAAAGATTTATCAAAGCCGGTTACGCTCGTGACGCAAGAGCATCTTATAGGTGGACGGTGCACCTACATGGGTGTACGCCTACTCGGGCAGGATGGCAAGAGTCTCGATGTTGAGGGTAGGGGTACGTTTGTTACCACCAAAAGAAGGAATTGGGATGTTGATACGGGGCGCGCGTATGAATCAACAGGAATGTTTGTTTTCTCGGGTAAAAAGAAAGTCCCGTTTCGTAAGGTAGTCGACGTTCGTTAGGTGCCCGTTTGACCCAGTAGGTGGCGTGTGGTAATTTACCCACACGCGTATGAGTACAGAACAGGGGAAATGGCGAACCAATGATGAGTGGTCTGAAGTGATGGCGGCCGCATCGCGCAAGGCTGAGGTGCGCACACCCCAAATAGGAGATGGATACAAGGCGAGTGTCATTAAAGATGTTGGTTTTTTAAATAAAAGAATCTCTACTGAGCATCGCCGCAAACGAGTAGGGGGTCGCGCATTTGAATACTCGCTCCACATACAAATAGAAAAAGCTAATCAGGCAGTACGACTTTTTAATCGCTCTTTGTCAGCAGGGGTCAGTGACCGATGGAGGAGAATTGCTGTAGAAGATCTCGAGAATGACTAAGCCTTCTCGACGCGCTCGGTGTACTCGCCGGTCTCTGTGTTGACGCGGATGGTGTCGCCCGGGTTGATGAAAAGGGGGACCGAGATGACGGCGCCGGTTTCAAGCGTCGCTTGTTTTGAGCCGCCACTCACCGTGTTGCCCTTGATTGCAGGTGGCGCGTCTTTAATCACAAATTCCATTTTGATGGGGAGGTGTACGCCAAGGAGCTCATCGTTCCAGGTGCGCATGTTTACAAGCATGTCGGGCTTCATAAAGGGGAGTGACTCAGCCATAACCTCTTCTTTAAGTGAAAAGCGGTCACGAGGATTATTGGGGTCTGTAAACCATACCTCACCCTTGTTCTTGTAGATGAACTTTACTTCGCGCTCTTCAATATCCGCCTCGTCTACTTTTTCTGCTGCATGAAAGGCGATCTGAATGACTTTACCGTTCTTCAGGTTACGGAGCTTGGTCTGGTTTGAGGGCTTACCCATATCCTTACGCATCACGTGCGATGCGATTACCTCGTACGGCTGGTCTTCGTACACGATGATTTTCTTCGGGACTATTTCTGAATAGGTGAGGACTGACATAACCAATGTTTTCTTGGATGAGTATACACTATATATGCTGACAGCTCAAATAGGGTTAGACTATAGTATGTCTTTCCTTGATACCCGCGAGCTATCCGATGAGGAGCTATTGAAGGATTCTATAGAAGCGCCTAGTCGTTTTGAGCTACTTATGCTCCGCTACCAGAAAGAGTTTTTAAACCGTGCGACTGCGGTCGTCAAGAATCGAGACGAGGCTGAGGACGTGGTGCAGGAAACCTTTGTCCGCATCTACCGCTTTGCACCAAAATTTGATTCTGCAAACGGGACCTTTCGCTCGTGGTCGCTCACTATTTTAATGAATGTTGCTCGCACCAAGTACCAAAAGGTCGCTAAGGAGCGCGGTCACGCGGTGGTCCTTGAAGACGAGCATTATCAGTCTTTGAAAGATCCAGTGGACTCACATCAGGACTTTGTAAATAAAGATGAGGTAAAGTCAGTTTTATCGTTGGTGGACGCCGAGACCGCCCAGCTGCTAACGCTGGCCTATATTGATGACCTGCCCTATAGAGAGATAGCAGCAATGATGGACACCACTGAGGGGGCCGTTAAGGCGCGTGTCCACAGGGCGAGGGGGGCACTCCGTGACGCATTAGCTAAACGCGGAGTATAGTACCTAGGTATGACTATGACCACAGAAACCGATATTCGCCTCCGCCGTCGCGTCATGCGGCGCGTCTACCTAACCTACTGCACGAGGCAGGTCTGTAAGCCGGTCCCGCGTCTCCTCGTGCTCACCGTGCTCCTCTTGGCGCTCGTCGGGTCGGTATCTATCGTTAACGTTATTGCAAATGCCTTTAATACCAGTGGTATCGCGGGCTTTGCAAACTTCATCTTGGCTGCATTTCTTAATACCGACACGACTGTCCAGCTCGCCGCGGTGTTGTCTGCGGCAATGATTGCATGGTTTGCATACGACACAGCAAAGCGATTTGAGTTGGTCACAACCACAGAAGTCCCTGTATAAAATCGTAGGGTATACTAGTTGAGTACGAACTAACCATTTTTAACTATGGACCAAGATATGCAACCTTCAGGACGTGGCAGCATGAAAAAGATCTTCTTTGTTGTCATCGCGCTCCTTATTATCGCCGCTGTCGTGTACCTCGTGATGCGTCAAAATGAGGCGCCAGCAACTGACACCACTGCAACCTCGGGGAATCAGGTGACTGAAGAGGAGAGCCGACAAATTGTTGCCGCGGTAGGAAAACTATTTGTTGTACCGACGGGCGAAGACCCGATTGTCGCTCGTGTTACAGACGCGAATGCGTTGATTGCAGAGCAACTCTTCTATAAGGATATCCAAAACGGTGATTATCTACTTATCTATCCTGCAGCAGCAAAGGCAATCATCTATAGCCCATCACGAAACGTGCTCGTGAACGTTGGACCTATCCAGGTACCAGAAGGCGGTTCGCCAACAGGCACTACTCCAGCGAAATAGCTGAAAGAATTATTTAACTGCGTCCTTAAGTGCTTTTGCAGCGCGGAACTTTGGAACACGCATAGACGGGACCTTGATAGTCTCTCCGGTGCGAGGGTTTCTACCTGTACGAGCAGGGCGCATCTTGGTCGAGAAGATACCGAGTCCTGCGATAGACATTTCATCGCCGCCCTTAAGGGTCTTTACGATAAGGTCGATGATTGACTCGACTACTTCTTCTGCTTGAACGCGGGTCCCCCCGAGAACGTCTTGTACCTTAGCTGCAATATCTGCTTTGTTCATGAGTGTTATTTAGCTTGGCTAATATCTAGCATCAGTATAGGCTAAGCCATATTTTACGCAAGGCCCTCTTTTTTAGCTAACTCTAGAACCTTTGGGAGCGCTCGTCTCGCGCCCACCTCCTTCACCATCCGTCTGTACACCTTTGCATATCCGTCCGGCACGCTATCGGGTACGGCCCAGCGTTTAGCTGTACTTGCTCGACCAGCCGCAGCTCGCTGTTCACGAAACTCAGGGTCGTTTCGTCGACTTTTGATACTCTCTTTTACCGCATTTAATAGCTTTTCACGGAACTCAGCATCGTCTCTCCATCTAAGTTGAAGTGTGACGCTAGCAACAGTAGCCTGCTTGTTTCGAGGTCCGGGAGACCGCTTCTCATTTCCGACGTCCGTCATAGACGGACTATACAAGAGTAGTGACTAGCGGGCAAATTCGATGGCGCGTGACTCGCGGATGACGTTGATTTTGACTTCTCCTGGGTACTTCATCTCGTTCTCGACACGGAGTGCTATGTTTCGTGCCATTTCGTGCGCCTCAAGGTCTGAAACTGCTTCTGGTTTAACAAAGATGCGCACCTCACGACCTGCCTGAATGGCGTATGCCTTTTCAACGCCGGGGAAGGAGGTAGCGATAGTCTCAAGCTCGGTCAGACGCTTAATATAGTTTTCTACCGAGTCACGACGAGCGCCAGGCCTGCCGCCAGAGATCGCGTCAGCCACCTGCACGATGTATGACTCAGGAGTTTCATAGGGGTATTCCTCATGGTGGGCCTGCATCGCTTGGATGATGCGCTTATCAACACCAAACTTTTCAAGAATGCGACGACCAATCTCTACGTGCGTGCCTTGGATAGCGTGGTCGACCGCCTTACCGATGTCGTGGAAGAGGGCACCAGCCTTCGCAACTTTAACGTCAGCACCGATTTCTGCCGCCATCATGCCGGCGATGTGTGCCATTTCAACTGAGTGATACAACACATTCTGTCCATATGAGGTCCGGAAGTGGAGGCGGCCGAGAATCGCGATTAGTTTTGGATCGTAGCCTGTGAGTCCGACCTCGTACAATGCCTGCTCAGCCTTCTCCTTCATAATGCGGGTTAAGTCGTTCTTTGATTTTTCAACCACCTCTTCAATTTTTGCTGGCTGGATGCGTTGGTCTATGATGAGCGTTTCAAGGGCGACACGTGCCACCTGACGACGGATAGGGTCAAAGCACGAGATAACAATCATGCCCGGCTGCTCATCCAAAAGAACGTCGACGCCCGTTGCGCGTTCAAATGCGCGGATGTTTCTACCTTCGCGACCAATAATCTTTCCTTTGACGTCGTCAGAAGGGAGGGGGACGTTGGTGGTCAGAATGTCAGTTTGTACTGCGTTACCGAGGCGGTGAATAGATGTGGCGAGGATGTCTCGTGCTTTAGATTCAAGTCGCTCTCTGCCGTCAATCTCGAGCTTCTGTAGGCGTATCAAAAGGTCCTCCTCCGCCTGTCTCTCAATGTTTGCAAGTAGCTCCGCCTTGGCGTCCTCTGCAGAAAGTTGCGCTACTTTTTCAACTGCAGCGGCGCGCTCCGCAACAAGAGCGTCTGCCTTAGCCTTAATGGCACGAACCTCGTCGATTTGTGCCTTGATACGCTCAGCTTCACGGTCGATATCTGCTTGGCGCTTATCGAGAAACTGCTCTTTTTCACCTAAGCGGTTATCCTTGGTTAAAAGGGCGTCCTCGCGCTCCTTCATCGAGGTGCGCATACCCGTTTCTACCTGCGAGGCCTTCTTTTCTGCTTCTGCAATGAGCTCGTCCGCTTTTTCGCGGGCGTCGAGCATTATTTTTTTAACCGTGAGCTCCGCCGATGCTTTTTGGCCGAGGCCAACAATGATACGGAGGTAGTAGCCAGCCCCGAGTCCGAGCGCTCCCGCTCCTGCGAGAAGGAGGATTATAGTAAGTGTAGACATACGCGTGTTGTAGACGCGTACAGTCCTGTGGAAATTCGAAAATTACTGCGCGGGGCCGTGCCGGAGGGAGAAAAAAATGTTGTAAGGGCGCAGATGCATGACGGTTTCTCGGGACGTACGAGTCAAAAGTTTATTTCATTAAAGTAACACAGTAAGTATACTGCAAAGTAGACATTCTGGCAATTTTGAGGGGTGCATAAGGGGTACTAGACAAACTAAAAACATAGGTGTATAGTCCAGGCATATGGCACATCTAGAAACAAAGTTTGGCGGCCTCGATACCAGCGAGCTCCGCAAGGCATTAGTAGCAAAGCACGTAGTCCGCGACGCGGTTATTCCTGGCGCTGATAGCGTCACGGGGGATGGACATTCAAGCTCTGGCGTCATCGGCGCCAAGTTTGGTAAGCCACGCCCAGGCCTCAAAGAGGTATTGGGAGAGGCGTTCAAATAAGCTGATACAGTAATAGAATGTCTGAGAGAATGCGGGGCGTCCTCGCGATGGTTCTTCTCGCGTTTGTCTTTGCGAGTATGGGCGCGTTCGCGCGCTATCTCCAGTTCGATTTTAGTCTCCTTCAGCAGACGTACCTGCGTATCGGCATTGCATTCCTCATCGCATGCCTCTTTTTCTCGGCTGATAGCTCGATACATAAGTATATCCGTGTGCCCGCACTGGACTGGGCGGTACTGACTTTTCGTGCGGTGTGCATGTATCTCGCGGTTCTTCTTATATCGGCAGCTTTTATAAAGGGGAACTATAGCAACGTCTCGTTTGTCTCTGCGCTTCCACTCCTCCCGCTCTTTGGCTACTTTTTGTTTAAAGAAAAGCTGACCAAGGAGATAATCGGCATGATGCTTGTAGGCTTTGTTGGTGTGACCATTATTGCCGTCAAAGATTGGAGCAATATCTTTAGTTTTGGACTCGCGGAGCTCTATGCCCTCACCTCGATTATCTTTTTTAATTTCAGTTATGTGTCGCGTCGCTGGCACTCTGAGCATCTGACCAATCGCGAGTCGGCGACGGTGATTTTTGGTATCGGTGCACTCCTTATGTTTTTGGTGTCACTCGCGATAGGAGAGGGGATGCCGTCGCCGCTCGCGTTCTCACCGCTCATTATCTTTGTGTTACTCATCGCGGCGCTCTTTAATGTTGCAAACCTCATACTTGTTAACTATGGCTTTTCAAAGCTCTCTATAACGCTCGCTGGTACCATCCTCACCCTCGAGACCGTCTTTGCACTCCTCATCAGCATCTTTATATACGCAGAATTTCCATCCTTTATTGAGCTCATAGGCTCCGCTCTCGTTTTGGCGGCCGTCTACCGCATGAACCAAATCACGTAAATGTTGATTGACAGCGTGACGTGGTGAGAGTACAGTCACTGCACATGGCATTTGAGGGTCGTCGGAGTGTGTATGAGATGGTGCGCGCACCGCTCTGGATACTCGCTGGCGTGCTTTTAGGCATCGCGACCGCTGCTTCATTCGTATTTTTTGCTTGGGTCGGCCCCGTTATAGTACTTACTCCCGTTGTTATAGCTGTTATAGTATCTGAATATGCAAAACGAAGAACATAAACCAAATCCTTTAGACCGTATCCGCGTCGCCCTTGGCTCTAAGCTCGTCACATTAAAGCGTGAGCCGTGTGGCTGTATTGCGCACAAGAAATCGCCAATTATCGGTCAAGCAAAGATTGGACGAATTACGGTGAGTCTTGTGGGTCACGATCGTCATGGCCGCGGGCTCATCCCTCGTTCAGAGATAGACAGGGCATTTGATAGAACTTTTAGAAAGTAAACAGGAGAAATAGGTCATGCAGGTCAAGTTTGAGTATATGCCAGGGTCAGGGCTCCACGTTGGTGTCGGTAAGTTTATTGTCCTCCAAAAAGAGGGAGGTAAGTCGCAAAAAAAATCTATCACAGTTCGCGCCGGTCTTTACATGTACCATCGTGATATTCCTGTCGAATTTGGTAAGAAAGAAGGCGGTCTCGTGGGCGCGGGGACATTCGACCGTGAGGCTCAGGTGACGAGCTGGTCAAGTGAGGGATATGGTATCGATACACCGGTTCAGCTTCAAAAACCGATTCAAGATGCGTTTACTGCAAAACAAAAAGCCATTGCGTCCGATGCCTGGTAGGGTATAGTGTGTTCATGAACGAAAAACAAAAAAAGGGTGACGAGGCACTTAAGGCGCTCATGAGTGCTCAAGCCTGCAAAGTAATCTTGAAAGAAACGGGCACGAGTTTCATCGCCAGAACCGCAGATGGTAAGAATGTTAATATTGAAACCAACCTGTCTCCAATAGAAGGTGATGAAGGTAAGGTCCTCATCTACAAAGGTCGCCCCGTTTTCCTCGCCCGCCCTTCGTAGGGTCGGCGTGCTAGATATCGAACGAGCACTTCCAATCCATTTTGATGATACTGAAGCTGAAAGGCATCGTGAGTCCGTGCTCGGCCTTGTACTTCTTAATTTTCTCGACCATCAAATCTGAAATTTTTAGTTTCGTTTCCTCATCAGGCATGACTTTGACGCCCGCCTCTAGAAAGATTTCTATAGGCGTCGTGCCGGCAGTAATCTGATACTTGCGTGCGTACACTACTGTTTCTTCTAGGTCGAGGCCGGCAGATTCTGACGCCATGACACGCACTGCCTCACAGAGCTTTTTCATCTCGTTATCTGCAAAGTGCTTTTCGTCGTAGTCGATTTTTACAACAGGCATAGTTATTTCGTATTGATTCTAGCACGTCGCCACAGAATCATAAGAAAGAAGATTGCGTTCATCAAGACCAGTGAAGCGGGGTAGAGCGCGGTGCTTAGGGTAATAGTGGATAGTGCAGCGAGCCCAAAGGCAAACTTTACGGAGGCGAGCGACGACTGCCAGAGCGACTCGGTCTCTGGGTTATAGTATGCTTTTCTGAATGTGGGAGCAAATGCTATGGCATCGATGAGTGTGATGAGGAGGACAGCGAGGAGTGGATTACTAGTAAAAAACCAAAGGGGGATAGCTGCGAGCGCGCCCGCAAAGTAAAACCAGTCTATCGAAGTAATATACAACCTACTGGATGCGCCCAGTCCGACAAGAAAAAATACAAAGCAGAAAAGAGCAGTAACGCCAGTCACCCATGCACCAGCCCCTCCACCTTCAGTCATTTGAATTGCGTATGCAATACCAGTTAGGAGCGCCCACACAAACCATGAGAACGCGTGTGGCTTTATTTTTCCATCAATAATCCCTTTTGCGTAAACTGCATACCCAGCGACTCCGCAGAGGACAGCGAGTACCCCCAGTATGTTCGCAGTGTCCATTAATTTACTTTAAGTTCATCTTTACCGGTTTCGAGCACATTGAGGAGAGACGTCGTTGCAGAGTCTGAGGCTAGTTTTAGTGCTCGATGAGTATTAAATCCTGCATGTTGATTTGAGTTGAACCAGTATCGAGGTGAGACATTTTTAAACTCTGGTCCCGCTGGTCCATCGTGTGCGATCCGGAGGCGCTTACTCGATACTTCTGCGAGGGCAGCGGGGAGGTCTAGTGCGCGCTCATAAGCAGCGTTTACTAGTACCGTCCCGTTGCGCATGAGCGCAAGCTGTTCTTTGCC
>JBDKFU010000018.1:0-7364 GCA_039798565.1 Candidatus Parcubacteria bacterium | reverse complement strand
GGTCAAGATTTGATGGCAGACCCTCCGAGCCCGAGTGGTCAGAGTCGCACTCGCTCGCGCAGTAGTGATTTCGACCAAAACGCCCTTTCTGAGCGATAAAAATCCCACTAATACTCATCGTTGATGGCGTCGTGAGCCCAATGAGTACATTATTCTCACCTATCGCGGTGAGTCCGTGCCCAGTTGTCGATGCGTAGGTGATGTTATTTGGAATGATAATAGAGCGGTCGACATTTGACTGGGTCACGTCGGCGGCGGCGAGTGTGACCTTTCCATTCACGGTGCCTTCAAGCCATACATTGTCTTCAACAAAGATGACCGGACACCCCGCAGGTATGGTGTAGGTTGTCGTTGCAGTCATCGCCGTAATCACCGGACGCTCTTGTACCCAGTCATTCTCGGTCGTGTAGCCCCAGACCTGCGTGGTGCCAGTGACACGATACGATGTAAAAGTACCATTGCTATTGAAAACAATTTTGTATCCATAGTTACCGCTCGGTGCGAGATATCGTCCTGACGACGTTGCGTACCCCTTGAGAGCGACAAGGTCGACCGATATACCGTTAAAGTCAATCGCCGGCTTGGGGTACCCCCAGAGCGATGGATTAGAGCCAGCACCCCACACACCGACGTGCGTCGCTGAAGGCGAACAACCAAACGTCGATGTACATAGCCACGTCGCCACACCACTCGTCACTTCTGCATTATGTGCGCCGTCCATGCGCACACCACCATTAGAATGGTACGGCCCATTAATAACGCGGTCAGCACCGGCCCAGACATTTGCATTCACAATGTGTGAGTAGTCGGCGACCGATGGGCGTGTATATTTTGCAGTGAGCGTTCGTTTAAAGATTGGATCTGCTGTTGCGGTCCCCACTGACGTTATCTGCACATCGGTTACTTTTCCGCACGAGGTGGTGCCACCTATAGTGAGCGAGAAATTTCCCAGTTCGCCACCCTCAGGGTCTGGAACGATATGCACGTATGGACCAGGCGCTCCAGTCCCGTCCTGCAAATCGCTCGGCCAATGCGCCAAATGCCAGCGGTAGTACTCGAGCCCCGCCTCGGCTAAGTTAAGCGCGACCTCGCGACGCTCCTTTGAAAGTTGTGAGCGTTTTTCAACAAACACAAAACCCGTGAGGGCTGAGAGGAGCGTAAAAAACACACCTGAGTAGATGAGTACGAGCACAATAAAATAGGCGCGTGGTAGTTTGTTCATTGCTTTCTTAAGTTTCTCATAGTTGCAGACGACCTGAGCGTAAATTCACCGGGTGCGTGCTGTGGTGTGATATCAACAACAAGTGACACCGACACAGTGAGCACCGAGGCAAGCCCCGCTGACGTAGTCGCTTGCGTTCCTGATGCGTTAAAAAACTGGAACACCGGTATGTTGTCTGAAAAATTACGCACATTGCTTGACACTGTGGTGGTCGCGGTCGCACCCGTGTACGTGGCGGGAGTACCCGTTGCATTCGTTACCGAGCGTAACAACTTCTTCCCCTGCAACTCGTAGTGGATGAGTTCAATCGAGTTATCTCGGTCGGTGTCAGAGTAAAAAGAGAGCGATGACGACGCCATCGCGACTAGGGGGTACGCGCCTGAATCAGAGTACGTCGCCTCGCGAATATCGCGCACCAGAAGCTCGATACCCTTTCGTGCGCTCTCTATTTGATATGCCTGTTCGATTGACGACTTGTTGGTGCGATAAAAATACAGCACCGAGTTTACAATCGTAATCATCACCATAGAAAAAATCATCACCACAACCAACATCTCGACGTACGTTAATCCACGTGGACTCATGGTGAAAGTGTAACAGTATAGTCGGACGCCCCGCTCACACCGACGGCTGCATCAACTAATGTTTGATACCCCGTTTTAGAAACTGTAGCAGTATAGGTCCCTGCCGTAAGTCCAGAAAAGAATACCTGACCGCATTCAGTAGTTTTAGTTTGATCAAACGCGCCATTCTGCAAACGCACTGTAGCTCCTGAAAGCTCTGTCGAAGACGCGGTTACGACGACACGAAGTGTGTTTGTCGTATCAACTGCAAGAGTCAGCACTCCGGAGACGTCCGCGCCCGGCGAGACCGACACTGTCGACGGACACACACCTGCAATGTCATAGCCAGATCCGCTCCCGAGCGTTAGCGTATACGCGTCCCACTCTATCGGGTCTTCAAGCCAATCTGCAGTCCCATTAGTAGACGACGCTGCTCGATATTTGGGGACCGGCTGTGCACTACCGTTCGTACCTATTGTTTTTGACGAGGTGACCACGATTGGAACTGACGGGATGGGTGTCGGCCCTGCAGTATAGGTGAGTGTCCACGACGTCGACGTTGCAGACGCCAACACCAAAGACGGATAGGTGGTCGTTGAAAGTCCAGTGAGGATGAGGGGTGATGAAACACCAACACTATTACCTGGGATGTCTGCGTCAGGAATGAGCGTCAACACGCCACCCGATGCACTGTAGACCTGTACGACATCAGTGTCCCATGTCGCCACGCCCCACGTCGCGAGATACGACGGCGCAGTGGTCGCTGTATATGCATCCACAAATGCACCAGACGACGTTGCCGCAAGAATCGGCGACATCGTGCGCAGTGCGAGCGAGCCGAGTGTATCAATTGAAAGCGAAACGGTGGTGGTCTGCTTATTTGCGACGGCGACATTTCCGGGTGACGGATTTGGAACTGCCGCGCTCACCGCATAGGTGTGCGCCGACGAATACCCACTCTTTGTCGCGGTGATGTGATAGTTTGCTGCGACGGGAGCACCAGGGAGAATTACGGCACCGGTATTATCTGCATCAATGGTGAGATCAATGGCTGGCGTGGTCGACGAGTTTTGAATGCGCACCGACGCCTGCGGCACCGGGGCCCCTGCAGCATTAAATACATTGATGCGGAGCGTACCGCCCGACGTGAGTGACTCAACACCAGTCGGCGCAATACGCGTTAACAATTTTGCAGAACGACTAGAGCCACGGATATTCCAAAACGCTTCAATCTTTACTAATTTATAATCTGCCGTAATCGTGTTAGTGTCTGCGCCACCCGTTCCATCCTCGGGCGCATCAACATATTGAATGAGCGTCGTAATAGTGTACTGAATATTGTTAAGTGTTGACGTTGCAATCTGTGGGATAGCGCCCGACGGGATACCGCCGGATGTCCCTAGAGAGTCATACGGGAGCGAACGGATAATCTCCATTTTCTCGGTTAAAAGTGAGAGCGCCCCCGCCTTTGCTTTTGTTGAAAAAACGAGATCAATAGAAAGTTGAAACGCAGTAAAAATCCCCATAAACACGATAGTGATGAGTGCAACACCGACCACCACTTCAATCAAAGTCATCCCGCGTACCGGCAACATCTAGATGCTGTTTGAAAGCGAGTAAATCGGCGCAATCATCGATACTGCAAAAAAGCCGACACCACCACCAATCACCACCATAAGAAGCGGCTCTATAATCGTAGACAAATCTTTTGTTTTTCGCTCAACTGACTCCTCATAAAAAGTGGCCAGCTCTTTAAGCAGGTCTGATATGCGCCCGGTCTCCTCGCCGACCACCAACATCTCTGACACCAAAGGCGGGTACAGTTTAGGATATTTTGCAAACGTCACAGAGAGCTGTCCACCTTTCACCACGGCCTCCTCTGCTTCTCCAAGAACCATCCCAAACACACTGTTATTCACCACATCTCGAGTGATAGCAATCGACAGCACCACATCAACACCAGCAGAGAGTAATGATGACAACGTGCGAGCCGTGCGGGCTGCAAACACTTCAATCACGAGCGGACGGATAATGGGCATGTACATCACCGCGTTATCCATCGCGCGCTTACCGGTCGCTGTTCTGAGCGCCAGCATACTCCCCACCACCACGCCCGCCATTAAAATCAATGCGAGGAGCGTATTCTCAACTAAAAAGTTTGATACTGCGATAATCGCCTTGGTCGATGCAGGAAGCTGAGCACCCACATCTTTAAAAGTAGCCGTCAGCGTCGGCACCACATAAATAAGCATGAGAATACCGATACCCACCATCGCCGCGACGACGATACCTGGGTATATCATCGCGCCGCGTATCTTTTTACTTAAGTTATTTGAACGCTCCATCTGCTCTGAGACCACGCGAAGCGAGCTCGCCAAGGTACCCGACTCTTCGCCAGCCCTCGTCATCGATACCATCAGCGGCGAAAAAATCTCGCCATGCTTTCCAAATGCAGCAGAAAGGGTCGACCCCTCGTTAATATCAGAAATAACTGCACTGATAACCGAGCGCATGCGTGCCGATGTGGTCTGTCGCTCCATCACAGAGAGAGCGCGCGCGACCGTAAGCCCCGCATCAATCATCGCGGCGATATTTCGTGCAAAGACAACTCGCTCATCAGCGGAGACCTGCGAAAAAAGATCGGTGATCATTTTAAATGACCAGCCACCTCCCTCCTCTGCCATACTCACCACACGGTCGCCACGAGCGCGGATGATGCGGTACACATCAAACTTGTCGTTTGCTTCTACGGCTTCATTATATTGTTCGCCATCTTTGGTGGCTGCGACCACCGCATACTTTGCCATACATAATTAGTATAGCCCGCAAAAATTACTGTTTCTCTGACTCGTGATGTTTTTTCCGCCTTGCGTAATCAATCATCAACCGCGCCTCGCGCACCAAAATCTTGTAGTCGCGATCGTTGGAACTCTTGAGAATAGCTTTGTACACAAGCGCAACGCCATTAGCAAGCACTAGCAGCATTAAGGGACTCACCAATATCGCCCCAAGCGGTAGAACCTGTAGAATAGCCGCGAGAACATAATTTATTGGCACCATTGTGATGGCTATCCAAGACCACACCCTCTGCGCTTTGGCGATTCTTGCAATTTTGATATCTCGCGCCTCCATGCGCGTCATTGCAGCTTCGCTCCAACTCTTGTCAAATCCTTCGAGTACATGGGACATGCTGACACCTTACAACGCGTGCTTTTCGTTTTCATCACACACCGAAATCACTCATGATCCGTGTTACTCCACAAATGGTTTATGGAAATAGTGACGAAAATTTTCGTCACTTTATGGTATCCTGAATATTGATGAGTGGAGATCACGGCGAAATGTACGTGCCGATTTTCAAGGCGCTCGGCCTGAAAAAGCGAGAGGTGCGCGTGATGCGAGCACTCATCCATCTACGCATTGGAAGAACATCTGACATTGCAGCAGAGTGCTCCATCCCCCGTCAAACAGCATACTCAATACTCATGAAGCTATCTGAGCGCGGGTTGATAACACCAACCAGTGGGTTGGGAATACGAAAATTTATGTGTGACTATGGCGCGCTTGTGCGATTTATCGATCATGAGCGCGAACGTTTGATCGAAATCCGCAAATCGCTTGCTAGCGGTTCATCACCGGCTCCCATAGACGAGCAACACTCACGCCTGCCTGTCGTCACCTACTACGAAGGATCGCTAGGACTTCGGCACCTGTTTGAAAGCATGCTGGATTTATATAAAAGGAAAAAATATACACAGTTTCGAGGATATGGAATTAACTTTTTTGCAAGAACATTTGGACTCGAGGAATATCTACCAGCATTTATCAAAAAACGCCATGCGCTTGGCGTATCAACAAAACTTGTTATTGCTAAAGGACCGGACGACTTTCGCATTACAGATGAGTCGACTCGGTATGGAAGAAAAATAAAGCACCTGCCGATTGATGAACAGAATGCTGGCATTTATCTGACTGGTAACCGCACCTATCTCTTTTCATTCAAGGACAATGTGGGGGTGATGGTCGAAAACCAAGCGATAACACAGTTTCTCCAAAGCGCATTTGATGACCATTGGTCCCGCTTAAAAGAATGATTCAGCCTCAGACTACGGATGATGCGGTACACATCAAACTTGTCGTTTGCTTCTACGGCTTCATTGTATTGTTCGCCATCTTTAGTGGCTGCAACCACCGCATACTTTGCCATACTAAAAGTATAGCGTGCAAAAATTCATTTTTATTTGAAAACTACTTTGCGTTCGTGTCTGTCTGGTGGAGGCCAAAAATATTTCCTTCGGTATCCTTGTAGTATCCCTGCCATGCCATTCCTGCAAAGGCCATCTTGGGTAGTGCAACCGTGCCACCTGCAGCCATAATCTTTGCATGTATGTCGTCATAGTTGTCTACCTGCACGGTGCAGACAAACGCGTTGACTGCGGCCATGTCGACTGGCTCACCACCTGGTCGTTTCAAAAGTCCGCCATTGATACCCGGATCCGTACTCCCCTTCGGGGCCGTCATCACCATCCAATACTCCATGCCGGGGTTCTCCCACTTGGCTATCTCCCAGCCAAATACATCTGTATAAAACTTCACAGCGCGGTTCGTGTCCGATGCCTGTATCTCGAAATGCGTTGGTCTATTATGCATACTCGGAGTATAGCACTATGCCGTTTATGGCGAAAAAAATTACTCCGTGACCACGCGGAAAACCTCTTCGATGGTCGTGACACCGGTGGCCGCTTTGAAAATGCCGTCTTCAAGCATGGTGAGCATGCCCTCTTTTTTTGCAGCAGCCTCAAGGTCGTCAGCCGGTGTGCCTTTTAAAATCAAATCACGAATGCCGTGCGACACAGCGAGAATCTCGTGGATACCAACGCGGTCTTTATAGCCATCTTCTGAATCAACGCCCCCTTTCGGTCTACAGAACTTGGCATCCTTGATAGTACCGCTTTTTGGAATGTGCCCCTCTGCTTTCAACGCCTCCACCACACGCGTGATATCCATCTTTTTTTCAAGCTCAGCAATCTCGGCCGCACTCAGCGTGTGTTCTTCTTTGTCTCCCGTGAGTTTTCGCACGAGTCGCTGACCGATAATGACGCGGAGCGTCGACACCAAAAGAAACGGCTCGACACCCATATCCATGAGGCGCGCAATGGTCGCCGCAGCAGAATTGGTGTGCACGGTCGAGAGCACGAGGTGACCAGTGAGCGCCGCGTTAACTGCAAGTGACGCCGTCTCGCCGTCTCGAATCTCGCCCACCATAATAATGTCTGGGTCCTGACGCACGAGTGCACGCAGCCCCTGCGAGAACGTAAAACCGATGTCGGGTCGCACCTGTGTCTGATTCACTCGCGGCATCTGGTATTCGATTGGGTCTTCAATAGTCGAGATGTTAACGTCCGGCGTATTAACGATATCGAGCACGGTGTAGAGTGTTGTTGTTTTTCCAGAGCCGGTCGGACCGGTCACGAGTATCATGCCGGTAGAAGAGCGAGTCGCATCATGAATGCGGTCAAGCCCGGCTCCGTGGAATCCAAGTGACTCGAGCGAATACCCACCACCACCCTCGCGCAGAA
>JBDKFU010000017.1:0-3297 GCA_039798565.1 Candidatus Parcubacteria bacterium | reverse complement strand
GTGTGGCCGCCAGAAATGAGGAGTGCAAGAATAGGGAGCTGTGGTTCTTTAAAATGATATTCAGTGGGACTTACTTGGTCGACGAGCCCGGTCATAATGTGGCCCTCCATGTGATCCGTACCAACAATGGGTACGTTCCACTTTTTAGCCAGCTCTTTTGCAAAATCAATACCTGTCCACAATGCCGGTTCTAATCCCGGTCCTTGGGTGACCGCAATCATTTCGATACCAAGCGGGGCCAGGACTGCATCACTTTCTCCGACTTCAGGTCGCGGAGGGAACGTCTCCGAAAATGACGCAGTCCCGGCCCCAACTCCGGCCTCCTTTAGTGCCTGTTCAAGCAGAATCGGCAGGTTCTTGATATGTTCGCGCTTGGCGAGCGTGGGGAAGACACCCCCGTACTCAGCGTGGAGGTGTGCCTGTGAGAAGAGGGCGTTACCGAGTACTTTGAATGCTGCGTTGTGGACGTCGCCCGTACAATCGAGTATAGAGATAGCCGTCTCATCGCAGGAGGTTTCTATAGAGAGGATACGCATGGTAAGGTGAGTGTAGCAAAAAACCCATGACACAGCGAGACGATTTGTTGGTATGGATGGATTTAGAGATGACGTCGCTTGTTGATGTACACGTCGATGCTATTACTGAAATCGCTGTCATCATTACCGACAATGAGCTGAACATTGTTGCAGAGGGTCCAGATATTGTCATCCACGCTGATCCTGCGCGCTTTGATCAGATACCCGCTGATGTGCGCGCCATCCACGACAAGAGTGGCATTATTCCAGCGGTAGCTGCGAGCACTATCTCGCAGGCAGACGCTGAGCGCCAGGTGTTAGATTTTGTAACGCAGTATGTGGCACCGCTCTCGAGCCCCTTGTGCGGTTCGTCAGTACATATGGATAGAATGTTCATGTACACGCACATGCCCACATTGAATGCGTATTTGTTTCACCGCAATATCGATGTATCGACCGTAAAAGAGATGGTTCGTCGCTGGCGGCCCGAGGTGTATGACGAGTGGAGTGCAATGAAGGGGGAGCATACCCATCGAGCGCTTGATGATATCAAGCGCTCAATCCGAGAGCTGCAGTTTTATAAAAGTAAATTGTTTGTATGAATCAGGGTGACCCACACGAGCTTCTAGAATCTATTGATGATCAGGAGATTATTGTGCAGCGTGCACCAGTACGTGTTCTTGCTGATCCGCACTCTCTACCAGCCTGGATGGCCACTATAGCTGAAGGACACAAGGGCGAACATCCTAAAGAAATCGAAAGCACTGCTCAGTTACAGGATGTGGAGCATAGAGAGAAGGTAAAGAAACAACTTCTAGATGACGGGGCGACAGAAATTGAAAGTGCAAATCTTGAGGCCGAGTCGTTTGAGTTCAAAAATATTTGTATTCTTGCTGAGGATGGAGCAAAGCCAGCGTGTGCGCGTATGAATGCCCGTGTTCGAACACACCGACACACACGTGGTGGTCGCGGCTGGCGCGGGCTCATTGCAGAAGGGAAGGTGCGGTATCACTGGACAGTGAAAATTAAGCTCAGCGATGGCGATGAATTGGAGCGGTTTGAATATGAGGAGGAGTGTTGGACTAGAGCGGGCGCAATACGGGGACTTCAACGAAAGGTACAAGAGTTGTTGAAGCTGAAGAAGGCCCCCACGTTTAATCGTAGTCAGGTTAATTTTCGTGTTGAAAAAAGTCGACGTTCGTATAAGTATCTAAAAAACGCTGAGCCGCCGCGCCCATGTTCTGGGAGTCGAGTTGATATTGACACCGTAACAAAAATTAATGGTAAAAAACTTGCTACTCCGCTCGTAACGCTCGATGTTGAAGGGCCGTCAGTGCAGGCAGTCGCCGAGTGTCGCAATTGTCTTGGGCTTGGTGCAGATGAATTTAGTCTGCGCGCATGGATGCAAAAGAATGGATTCAACTAGGGTGGGCGATACAGGATTCGAACCTGTGACCCTCTCCACGTCAAGGAGATGCTCTACCAACTGAGCTAACCGCCCCTAAAATACTCGGTTACTATACCGTAGGAATGAGTGTGGCGCAATGCGCATACAGTATATTGACATGTGTTGTCTAGTGAGTACAGTGAAGAGGTTACTATAAAAATACGTTTTATGTCGATGAACGAATCAGGTGTCGAGCTTTCATACCAACAAAAGAGACCAGGGTCATCAAAGCCGCAGAGCGTTGTTACGTGGCAGGGCCCGGGCGAGAGCGAGAATACTGTTGCTAAGCGTCTTAAGGCACTGAGTGCTGCTGTAGCTGCTCGAAACGCAAAGAATTACACAGGGTCATTCTAGTTTAGAAAGTCAATATTGTTCTCTGTAACGCTCCGTGATATCGTACGGTTGTATTACTTATGGGATATCAAGATCAGAAGTCTATGAACGGTACAGAAGCATACGTTGAATCAGCTGATGCTGTGGCGCGCAGAATCCGCGCAGCAAAGATTAAAGAGCAGAATGCAAAAGCTGCTCGAAAAGGTGGGAGTGGCAGGAGCAAGGTTTGGTACGAAACCCCAGAGCATCGACAAGATACCGGCGTCGGACGGCTCGTCGTCAGAACTCAGCACTAAAAATGCCCTTCGGGGCATTTTTTGTTAGTATCAGCATATGGACATAGAAAAGGTTATTCAGCACCTGCAGTCAGGGGGCGCCATTTTGTACCCGACGGACACGCTGTGGGGTCTTGGTGTGGACGCGACCAATGCGGACGCTATAGAGCGCCTGCGTTTGATGAAAGGCAGTGGTGGAGCAAAACACTATTCTATAGTTGTGTCAGACATGGGGATGGCTGCACAGTATGCAGCAGTAACACCCCTCGCAGAGCAGCTGGCACAAAAGTTTTTGCCGGGTAAGCTAACGCTGGTGCTCGAGCCGCATGGGCTCCCCGAGTCTCTTGGTGCAGCAGACGAGGTGGGCATACGTATACCAAATCATCCAGTACCACTTTCAGTAGTACAAAAGTTTGGCAGACCGATTACAGCAACATCAGCAAATGTATCGGGAGTCGACGCACCACTGACCAAAGATTTTATTCAAACCAATAATATTTTGGTCGTCGAAGAGTATCTTCCTCTCCCAGATTCTCTGCCGTCCACCGTGGTCGATGCGCGGGGGGCACGGCTGGTCGTGATTCGAGAGGGCGCTATCACCAAGGCTGAGTTGACAGACTTTGAATCGGGTGTACTATAGTTATAACGTACCGCGAGCGGGCATACCCGCATAGACACAAACACGCGAAAGGCCACTACAGTGGTCTTTTCTCGCGTAGGTGACAAA
>JBDKFU010000016.1:0-2887 GCA_039798565.1 Candidatus Parcubacteria bacterium | reverse complement strand
CATGATGTCCTTAATCTGGCTGGTTGAAAACCGCTGGTACTTCTCACGTTTACCCGCACTAGACATGAGCGTGATTATACTGAAAAACAGATTTAGCGCAACCCCCCCGTTCACTACCGCAGGTGACGGCGATTCGCAACGAGTTCTTTAAAGGTACGTGCTGCTTTCGTTCGCTCCTTTAGCCATTTCCAACGTTTTGCGCTAGCCATAATGCTCTTTCTTGCTTCGCTTGTTAGTCCTTGACTATCAAATAAAGCGCACACCTCAGACGGCCATCGCTTTTGACGTTTAGCAATTTCTCTTATGCTGAATCCTCGCTTCAAAAGTCCTAGCGCCTCATTATATCTTTCCTCGGGCTGAAAACGAGTGCCCTCTCTTGTGCCTTTTTTATCGCGGCCCAAAATCACCATCATGCTTCCATAAGAACGGTCGAGCGATTTTGCAATCTGCATATATGTCTCCCCTTCAGCCTTCCGCCTACGAATCTCGGCCAACTCAGCTTTAGAATAAATTTTTCCAAAATTCTGCATAGAAATTTATAGAATCTTTCGTTCAGATTTAAGACGTGAAAGAATGTAACGTCGTGCTCGCACCTTCTTCCACATGAGTGTACGCTCATTCCGAGACACTCCAATACGATCCAACTTTGGATATACCGTCTTTGCTTGAATACCAAGTCGCGCTCCAATTTTGCGAACAGGGAGGCCTAATGCGACAAGATCGGCGAGCCGCCGGTCATTATCATGTAAACCTACTTCCATACGACTAGACCTTTAGGACAAGCCCTTCAACACAGCGGCCGTTAGGACAAGAGAAAGTGGTGAAGCCGCTTTGCGGTGCATCCGCGCCACGACGAATTTGAATTTCACCGCGCCCATCACAGTCGCCACACACAGAAAAGCGCCGAGTATCAATCATCTGCGTACCTCTAACCTTCAGTGCCCGAGTCCGCCTTGCCTCAAGGTCGCTCCGGCTGACATACTGAAATCTTTCATGCACGCCCTCGAGCGGATGCTTTAAAAATTCTCTCACTTTCATGTCAGGAGTATAGTCCTAAGACGAGGCATGTGTCAACTCACCGCAGGTGACGGCGGTTTGCAACATGCTCTTCAAAGGTGCGCGCATAATACATGCGCCCGTCAGCGCCGGTCAGGTAGTAGAGGTATGGTGTTTTTGTTGGTTCAAGTGCAGCAATAACGGAGTCGAGCCCAGGCGCGCTAATGGGTCCCGGTGGGAGCCCCTTGTTGGTGTATGTGTTGTACGGCGAATCAACTTTCAACTCATCGAATGATGGGCTATATGTTGTGGTCGCATGGATATAGCCAAAGACCGCATCAACTTGTAGTGGCATACCAAGCTCTATGCGTTTCCACAGTATGCCCGCGACTATTTTTTTTGTTTCTAGCTTTCGCGCTTCGCGCTCGAGTATCGAGGCCATAACAATGACATCTGCTTCATTTTTTGACGACGCTGTCATCTGCGCGCGAAGTGGAGCGATATTCTTTTCATACTCAGCACGCATGGTCCGTATCACCACCTCGGGCGGTGTACCGGGAAGAAAGAAATACGTTTCTGGAAAGAGGTACCCCTCATATGGCGTCGCCTGTCGCACAAACTCCTGCACATTAAAATCCATAAGCGAATCTTTGAATCGTGCACCCATTTCGCGCACGGTAGAGCCCTCCGGTATCGTGACCAGCATCGGTTCAAGTCCGGTCAGTCCGAGAGCCATACGGTATGCAAGGACAAATGATGTCTGTCTGGCCGGGAGTGCGTATGTCCCCGCCTGCACGCCACCAAAAAGCAACGAGAATAACTTAAAACCAAACGTGTTGGTGAGCGCATGACGGTCGACCAATACCTGCGCCGTCTCTGATATAGACGCACCTGTATCAATGTGAACCACGGTGCCAACCGGATAGTGGAGTGTGGGTGCAACAAAAAGCGCGTATGCAATAAGTGCAAGGATGAGCGCTGCACAATACAAAAGCTGCATCCGCTTTGAAAGAATAAACGCCATACTATATTGGGAGATTAGCGGGTGGCTCTAACTTTCGTCCGCGAGACCGCGACAAGGCACTTGCCCTGCTTACTTTTGGAATGTGCCACAACGTCGCCAATTCTTCTGCGTTAAATATCGACGTTGCGCCGTAGTACGGTGGTGCAAAATATGCACGTCGCCGATACAACTTTAATAAGTATTCATACTTGAGCGCGGGCAGAGCCTGGAGCACATCAGAAATTGGCCACTGGATTCGCTCAAGGGGGTCGTACGCAACGAGATTATTCATCTCTGGATCTCCAAACCGGTCGAACAGGTGCGTCAGACTATCTGCACGTTCTTCGCTAAACTGATCACGCTCAGCGATATAGAGTGCGCGGATACCGCAGTCAAACGATGGCTTTTTAAGCGCCGCCTCGATACCCTCAACCAATTCTTGTCGCGCAGGCGTGAGACTTCGCAGCACACCGCTCGGACCCACCAACTTTTGTATTTGTCGCGCCGCATCAAGATGGAGTGTATCTTTTGGTATCTCAAGTATCTCCCACATACCTGTACCCCAGTCGCGCTGATGCGGGCGAATCATGAACGATAGCCATAACTCCTCGCCGTCACCGAGCGTAGAAAAATCTTCAAGCATTTCTTCAAATACATCGTGACGCTCTTTACCACTTTCGTGGGACACATAACTGCGGAGCGGGTACGGATCCGGCTTTTCAAGGTGGTACTCACGCATCGCGAGCTTGGTCGATGATGGGTGGTAGTGTCGCTCACGGGAATAGTCGCGCACCTCATCAATATCTATATCGCGATACTCCGCACGGATACGCGCTTCTACCGCAGCGCGCTGATGCGTCGGGATATGAATATAAAAACGCACAATGC
>JBDKFU010000015.1:0-10103 GCA_039798565.1 Candidatus Parcubacteria bacterium | reverse complement strand
CCACAAGTCCAAGCTCTTCGTATAACTCGCGCACGATAGCCTGCTCCATACTCTCGCCATCATCAATGCCGCCGCCCGGCATGTGCCATGCGCCCGGTGCAACTTTTTTATTCATACTGCGCTTGCACAAAAGCACACGACCAGATTCATCTCGAATCACGGCCGCGACAAGGAGACGAGAATACTGCATTCCGTTTAGTACTCGCGGAGAGAAACTTGCGCGTCAATCTTACGGACGAGGTCAAGGACTACAGAAACGACAATGAGGAGCGCGGTACCGCCGACTGCAAACGTTGCAGTGCCGGTAATGTACTGCATCGCGAGCGGTAGCACCGCGATAATACCGAGAAAGACTGCACCGACGAGCGTAATACGAGTGATGACGCGACCGAGATACTCTGCGGTCTGAAGTCCAGGACGGATACCTGCAACGAACGCACCATTCTTTTGGAGGTTGTTCGCCATCTGGGTTGGATCGAACGTAACTGCAGTAAAGAAGTACGTAAAGAGGAACACGAGGAGGAAGTAGAACACGCCGTACACCACCTGATTACCCGGGAAGGTCGTAAGCTGCGTAACCAATGACAATATCGTTGGATCAGTGACAAATCGTGTGATGGCGCTAATGACAAACTGCGGGATAGTAATGATAGAAAGCGCGAAGATAATCGGCATAACACCCGCCTGGTTCAAACGAAGCGGCACATACGACTGTACCCCGCCTGTCTCGCGCCCGCCCACCATGCGCTTGGCATAGGTAACGGGGACCGGACGCTCTGCCTCTGACACGTACACAACGCCAAAGGTAATAAAACGCGCCGCTGCCAAAAAGCCGGCGTAGAGTGGAATCTGCGATGCATCGAAGGTAAATATAAGCTGTGACACAATCGCAGGCATACCAGAGACGATACCAGCAAAGATGATGAGCGAGACACCGTTTCCGATACCAAACTCGCTTATGAGCTCACCGAGCCACATCAAGAACATAGAGCCTGTGACTACAATAAGTACATTCACCGCGAACGTGTACCACGTGAGTGACGTGATGAGCCCCTGTGTCTCAAAGTAGTACAAAAGACCGACGCCCTGCGCGATAGCGAGCGGCACTGCGAGAAGTCGTGAGTACTGTCCAAAGCGCTTGCGGCCCATCTCTCCCTCTTCTTGGTACATACTCTTGAGCTGAGGGACGATGATGGTCGCGAGCTGCATGATGATAGATGCAGTGATGTATGGTGCGACGCCGAGCATCACGATAGACAAGTTTGAAAGTCCTCCGCCAGAAAAGACGCTTAAAAAGCCGAGGAGTGAGCTGTTTTGAAAAAATTCTGCAAGACGCGCCTCATCAATGCCTGGAATTGGAATCGCCGCCATCAATCGATACACCACCAGTACGAGCACGATGAAGCCAAGCCGGCGCATAAGCGAACCGTCTGTGAATATGAGACTGAGTTTGGTAAAAAAATTACCCATGAATTAGCCGAGCGTTCCGCCAGCCTTCTCGATGGCAGCTTTTGCACCCGCTGATGCCATAATACCTCGCTCAAACGTAAACTTCTTTTCGATGCCTCCTCGTGCCATTAGCTTCATTGGTGGTACCTTGCCAGACACGCGACGAACGAGTCCCTTTTCAATCAAAGACTTGATGCTGATGGTCGCACCATTCTCGTAGTGGCGTGCGATAACATCGAGATTCAGAGCAACGGCTGGGACTTTTGGACGCACCGTACTTGAACGGTTAACACCGTAGCCGCGACGCTTTGGAATCTTCTTAATGACATCGCGCCATTCTGGTCGGCGCTTGTTACCTGCGCGAGCTGTCTGCCCCTTACCGCCACGACCGCTCGTCTTTCCTCGCTTACCACCACGACCGACACGTCGGCTGGTCATCTGTCCTCGAGGCTTTTGTAATGAGTTAAGGTTCATATTATTTTTTGAGTGAGGCGAGTGCCTTTATCGTTGCACGTGCGATGTTGAGCTTATTCTTTGAACCTGACAATACTTTTGCGGTTACATCCTTGATACCAGCAAGCTCGAGTACGGTCTTCACTGATGAACCGGCGACCAATCCTCGATCTTTTGCAGGACGGATAGCGACGATGCCCGACGACTCCTTTGCAAGAACATCGTGCGAGATAGTCATGTCCTCGTTCGTGCGAACACGAATCATTTTACGCTTTGCATCACGAAACGCTTTGTCGACTGCAAGCTGTGTGTCTCCACCTTTACCGATACCTACGCCCACACGCCCCTTACGATCACCCGCAACAACTGCTGCAGAAAAAGAAAAGCGTCGTCCACCCGAAGTCACACGAGCAACACGACGAAGTGCGATAATCTTTTGATCAAATTCGCTTCGTGGCTTTTCTTCTCGACGTCGTCCGCGTCCTCGGTCATTCCCCCGTCCGCCACGATCACCCCCACCTCTGCCGCCACGGTCTCCGCCACGTCCACGACCACCGCGTGACTCACGAGGCGCTTCTGCCGCAGGTGCTGTTGGCATTTCAGTTACTACGGGGTCGGTTGGATCTGTTGGTGTATCAGTCATATGTGTTTATTAAAATTGTAGTCCGCCTTCACGTGCAGCGTCTGCTAATGCCTTGATGCGACCGGTATACTCGTATCCACCGCGGTCAAACACAACCTTTGTGATTCCTTTTGCGCTTGCTGCCTTCGCGATTGCAACACCTACTGCCTTTGCTTGGGTCATAAGTGAGCCCTTGCTACCGCGAGCTGATGCGAGCGTCTCCCCTACCGTGTCATCAATAACCTGTGCTGAAACGAACTTGTTTGAACGATAGACAACCAAACGTGGGCGCTCTGGAGTTCCAGAAACTCGCGCACGAATTCTGCCGTGGCGGCGATCGCGGAGTGCTGTTTTTGTTTTTGGAGTAAGTTTGCTCATACGATTTTTTATGCGGCCGCCTTCTTACCTTGCTTCTGACGAACGTACTCACCTTCGTAACGGAGTCCCTTTCCTTTGTACGGTTCTGGCTTCTTCACCGCACGAACGTTTGCAGCAAATTGTCCAACCATTTCTTTATCGATACCAGAAATAGTAACGATGTTCTTTTCAATCAACACCGTGATACCTTCGGGGACTGGAACGATAACTGGGTGTGAGAAGCCGACTGAAAGTTTGATGTTCTTACCCTGGAGTTCTACACGATAGCCGATACCCTGGAGCTCAAGTTTCTTTGCATACAACGTTTCAACACCATGAACCATGTTCTTGATGTGTGATGCAAACGTACCCCACAATGCGCGAGCAAGCTTTGTATTATTCTTTGGCGTGACGGTCACCTTTCCATCTGCAACTGAAACATCAACCATTGGGTGCACATCTTTCTTGAGAGATCCCAAAGGTCCTTTTACTGTAAGCACACCATCGTGGACTGTAACCTCGACTTTAGCTGGAACGACAATTGCGTTTTTTCCGATTCTGCTCATATAGTTACCAAATAGAAAACATAGTCTCGCCACCGACACGATTTTTACGCGCATCGGCATCCGTCATGATGCCCTTCGGTGTCGTGAGAAGAATGGCACCCTTTCCGTACTTGTGCGACATAACATCAGTTGAACCTGCATAGAGGCGGCGACCAGGCTTTGAAATGCGCTTTACACCGTGGATACGTGGCTCGCCATCAGCATCGTACAAAAGCTCGACAATGAGGTGCTTGTACGGGCCACTCTCCTCTTCTTTAATTTCGCCGAGGTATCCCTCGCGCTTCAATACAAGTGCGATTTGAAACTTCAATTCTGAGTATGGGACAGAAACCCAATTCTTTTTAACCGCAACCGCTGTGGTCAGGCGGTTAATAAAATCTCCAATGGTGTCAGTAAGTGTTGCCATAAATAAGTACTACCAAGATGCCTTCTTAATACCCGGGAGCTCGCCACGAAGCGCCATCTCTCTAAACTGAATGCGAGAAAGACCGAACTGGCGCATGTATGCGCGGCTTCGACCAGTGATTGCACAGCGGTTCTTGATGCGGACTGGGGACGCGTTTCTTGGTAGTTTCTGGAGCGCGTCGTAATCGCCTGCCTTCTTGAGGGCAGCACGTTTATCAGCAAAGCGCGCCGTCAAACGGACGCGTTTAGCATTACGGGCGAGTTGTGACTTTTTAGCCATACTTTCGCGCCTTGAGGAGGACCCTGCCGTACCCGTTAGAGTTGCGACAGCGCGCCCTTAAGCACTTGCGTATACTAGCACGGCCAGTAAGGTGGAGTCAACAGGGCGGCTAGAAGTGTTATGATCTAATCGCAACTGCACATCCGTCATCCCACAATGTCTCTTTTAAACTAAATGACGACTTAACGAAATTCGGCTTCCCCGCACGATCCTCGTGCCGAATCAGTACAGACACTTCATTGCCTTTGCGTGTACCAGGGAAAATAATAAATTTAGCGCCGCCAAATAAAGCATTCGCAGCTTCATAGTTCTTCGGATCAAGGGCCCACTGGAGTTCCCTTTTCCCAGCAGACGGTCCTGTTGTTTTTTGTATCGCCCCTTCTACTGTATACACATTCTGCTCAGCCCAACTACTGTAAAAAACAACCCCCTGTATGGGCGCTCGCTCTTGTTTTTTTGCTCCCGTGAATGTCTCACGCACTGATGTGATTAACCCCATGTAAATTTATGTAATACGATTAATTTTTGGATAGTATCATTAATGAGCCTAAATGTCAATATTTCACCGAGCTGTGGGTCATTACTTGCCGCCCTGCCTTGTTCGAGTACTATAGATGCATGAGTACACAAGAAACATGGGAGAACCCAGCAAGTCCAATTAATGAGGCCACCGGTATTGATGAATCAACAGAGGGTAGGCGCAAAAAACTCGCCAATGCCATCCGCGACGGCCGCAAAGCAGTTCGTGCGTTAAAAACTTTAGTTAACCCAAAGATGGATGTATTAGACACCGCTAAGTTTAAAGTATCCGACGCACTATCACGCGCTCGCTATTGGAGCAAAGACCTGGGGCTGCCCGAACCAAAAATTAAGCACTAACAAAAAACCCCGCACTCGCGGGGTTTTTGTTTTTTTAAAATTTAGCTTTCTTGGAGTGGGACGCCGATGTGACGGAGAAACGCGTCGGCCTCTTTCTTTGACTTTGCAGAGGTGACGATGGTGACCGCGAGACCAAACACGTCTTTCAAATCTTCGTCAGACGTTTCAGGGAAGATGGTGTGCTCCTTGATGCCGAGGGTCATGTTCCCCATCGAGTCGATAGCCTTTGGAGACAAGCCGCGAAAGTCGCGTGAGCGCGGGAGTGAAATGTGGACGAGCTTGTCTAAGAAATCGAACATGCGGCTGCCTCTAAGCGTGATTTGGTAGCCCACGACGTCACCCTTACGGACCTTAAAGGTTGCAATACTCTTCTTTGCGCCGCGCGGTGCTGACTTTTGTCCGGTGATTTTTGCAAGACGGTCCTGGATAAGCTCTACTTTCTTTTTGTCCTTAATCTTTCCAGTACCCGTTGAAACAACGACCTTGATGAGGTGTGGCGCCTGGAGTTTATTCTTGTAGCCAAACGTACCTTTGAGCGATTCAAAGCTCGTAGCGTCCTGAGTTCGTGTTGAAGTTGCCATAGTATTAGGCGAGTTTTACTATTGATACATCAATCGGCATAGGCTTTTCGACTATCTTTCCTTTCCCGCCACGAGGATTCTTTTGATGCTTCTTGCGCATGCTAACGCCGTCGACGACGATGCGACCCTCGGTGGGCATCGCGCGGATAACCTTACCCTTCACACCCTTTGATGCTCCAGCGATTACGATGACTGTGTCTCCTTTTTTTACGTGCATACAATTTTTGTTATACGACCTCGGGCGCGAGTGAGCCGATTTTCTGATATCCCATTTCTACAATCTCACGAGGGATTGGACCAAAGATACGGTTTGCTTTTGGCTCAAATGGATCCTTTGGGTTCTTAGCGAGCACCACAACTGCATTATCATCAAAGCGGATGTACGAGCCGTCCTTACGGCGGAACGCGTTTCGAGTACGGACCACCACACCGAGAAGCACGTCCTTCTTCTTTACCATCTTACGTGGCTGTGCGGTCTGTACCGAGAAGACCACGAGTTGACCGATAGTCGCATAGCGCTTCTTAGAACCGCCGAGGATTTTGAAAATTCTTCCGATGGTAGCACCGGTGTTGTCTGTTACTTTAACGATTGAGCGATCTTGAATCATACAAATTAGTTGACGACCTCAAAGTGTTTACGCTTCGAAATCGGGCGAGTTGAGCGGATAGTGACGCGGTCCCCCTCTGCGAGGGTATTGCCCGGAGCGTGCGCGAGATACTTTTTCGAACGGAGTACGTACTTCTTGTACTTCGGCATTTTGACGAAACGGTTGACGCGCACAGTCACCGTATCCTTCATCTTGGTAGAAGTGACGATGCCGACGAGAGTTTTAATTTTTTTTGAGTCCATATTATTTTGTTTCGTTCAGAACGGTGTTGATGCGGGCAATATCCTTACGTACCTTGCGAGCCTTACGCACGTCCTTCGAGCGGCTTCCTGCATTGCCAAAGCGCCAGTCTCGAAGCTCTGCCTCAAGCTCAGCCTTTTGCTTAAGGAGATCTGCCGGTTTCTTAGTTCTAACATCTTTTGCTTTCATATTCAAATTGATTAGTGGCGCGTTATGACCGTCGTCTTTACCGGGATTTTAGAACCTGCCTGCTTGAGCGACGCCTTTGCAACCGCATCGGTAACACCATCAAGCTCAAACAAAATGCCACCCGCCTTCACTTCAGCCAAGAAGCGGAACGGATCACCCTTACCCTTACCCATCGGGAGCTCTCCACCCTTCTTTGTGTCAGGTATATCAGGGAAAATGCGTGTCCACACGCGACCCGTTTTACCGAGCGTACGTGCAAGAACGCGACGTGCAGCCTCAATCTGGTTTGAGGTGATGCGTGAAGTGCCGAGTGCGCGAAGTCCGTGTGAGCCAAATGAGAGCTTCACACCACGAGTTGCCACGCGCTTTTTAAGCGGGTTGGTTCGGGCCTTCTGCCACTTTCTGAATTTAACTTTTTTTGGAAACAACATATTATTTATTTCGCGTATCCTTTTTTACCTCCTTCCCTGCTGCACGCTCTGCAAACACGTCGCCAAAGTACAGCCAGATTTTGATACCAACCTTACCTGATTGAAGGGTTGCTTCGTCCTGTGCGTAGTCGATGTTTGCACGAAGTGTCTGCAATGGCACACGACCCTTTCGCATAACTTCTGTGCGTGCCATACCACCAACCTGAAAGATGCCCGAGAGCGAAATACGGCAGCCAAGCACATCGCGGTTTGCCATAACTTTGTCCATAGTCTGCTTGGTCACACGGCGAAACGGCATGCGCTTTTCAAGACCCTCCACAATCATCGCGGCGACAATAGCGGCATTTGATTCTGGTTGGCGGATTTCGATGATATCGAGTGAGAGCGACGGGACTGACGAGAGCTTTGCAGATTTCAAAAGCTGAACCAAATCTTTCTTGAGCTTCGTTGCAGAATCACCCTGGCGACCAATGACCATACCAGGACGTGCAGTATGAATCATCACGCGCAGTGTCTTTTGTGAGCGCTCGATTTCAATATGCGAGACATACGAACCCTTAAGGCGCTTGGTCAAAAACTTTCTGATGAGCGCATCTACGCGCAAAAACTCTCGGTACTTCTTTGGATTGTGTGCGTACCAGCGGCTTCTCCAATCGCGGAGAATGCCAAGTCGGTGTGCGTACGGGTGAACAATGTGTGTCATATTATTTTGCTGCTTTCTTAGCTACCTTGCTGGCACGTGGAGCCTTCTTACCCTTGTCAGCCGCCTTCTTAGCGAGTTCAACGAGAATGTGGCTCATGCGGTGGCGAATAGGTGACGTGCGGCCAAAAGCGCGTGGCATACCCTTAACGCGAACCAGGCCCTTGTCGACGCGAATGTTCTTGATTACCAGCTGGCGCACATCCTCTCCTTGCTTCTCGGCGTTCTTTGCTGCTGATGCGATGAGCTTTGCCATCGGTGTAGCAGCACGCTTCTCAAGAAACTGGAGTGCAACAAGTGCGTCAGCGACTGACTTCCCCTTCACTAAATCAGTGACGAGTCTCGTCTTACGAGGTGATTGGCCGTAGTTTGAAAGTGACGCCTTCATACTTATTTCTTCTTAGCGTCAGCAGGCGCCTTAGCAGCCTGTGCAGCAGCGATTTCAGCTTCCTTAGCCTTCGCCTCCTGCTCCTTCTGCATCTTACCTCCGTGTCTCAAGAACTTCTTAGTCGGTGCAAACTCACCAAGTCGGTGACCCACCATTTCCTCCGTAACAACCACATCAACAAACGCCTTACCCGTATGAACCGCAAAAGTAAAGCCAACCATGTCTGGAGAAATCTGTGATGCGCGCGCCCAGGTCTTAATCGGTCCGGTTTTTGCAGGCGTCTTGCCGTCAATCTTTTTCAAGAGCTTGTGAAAGATGTAGGGACCCTTCTTTAACGATCGTGACATTCCCCTACACTACCGCACCCACCCACCTCTGTCAATGATTGACAGAGACCCGGGTCTCGAACAATAATGGTATATGCCACTGGCTCGCGACATAGCACTGGGTGAGTACTATCACATCTACAATCGTGGAGCACACCGTCATGCGCTGTTTAAGGACGCACGGGATTGGGCACGTTTCTTGTTTGGGGTCATGTACTACCAGTCCCCCACCACCTTCGACAATGTCCGGCGCATGGTCGATTCATTTAACCCCGTCGAGGGATTTACTGTATCAGACGAGGCCTTTGAAAACGTAATCGCCGGGAGAGGCGTCGAACTTGTGGCGTTTTGTATTATGTCCAATCACTATCACCTCATTGTCCGCGAGCTGGCTCAAGGGGGTATCGCCCGATATATGCACCGCGTACAGGGCGGATACACCATGTACGCGAATACAAAGTATCAAACGAAGGGGCACGTATTTGAAAACCGCTATAAATCCAAACATATCCCCGACAACGAATACCTGACCCACCTCTCGGCCTACATACACAAAAATCCAACTGACATTGAGAAATGGAAGTCCCGGTATGCCGACTACCCGTGGTCATCACTGCAAGACTTTATCAAAGAAAACAGATGGGGTGGCCTCTTGGCGCCAGAAATTATACTTGACCAGTTTGAAGGGACCCCCGCGAGTAACTATACAGATTTTGTAAAAACAAATCCCGCAAAAGCGGGATTTGAGCTCTAGGCGACGTTTCGCTTTTTGCCGACGCGACGACGTGAGACGATAAAGACGTTTGAGTGCTTCTTTGGGCGGCGAGTCTTCTGACCTTTGCCTGTTGGCTTACCCCACAAGCTCTTCGCACGACGAAGACCCCTACCCTGACGCCCCTCACCACCGCCGTGTGGGTGGTCTACTGGGTTCATCGCGGTACCACGAACGGTAGGCCTAACCCCCATCCAACGATTTCGTCCTGCCTTACCGAGGTTAACCAAGTGCCACTCAGGATTTGAAACTGAACCAATTGATGCCCATGCGGTGTCAACGACCTTTCGTACTTCAGACGAAGGAAGTTTGATTTGTGCATAACCAGAATCGAGCGCAACAAGTTCTGCAAAGTTACCTGCTGAGCGGCTCATTTTTGCACCGCCATTTGCATGAATCTCGATGTTATAAATGAATGTGCCGACTGGAATGTTCTTGAGTGGAAGTCTATTGCCTGGAGCAATGGGTGCGGTCTCTGAGGTGAGAACCTTGCCTCCTACAACGAGAGACTGTGGTGCAACAACATAACGACGCTCACCGTCAGCGTAGACAAGACGAGCAATGAATGAGGTGCGGTGCGGGTCGTACTCGATATGCTCAACAGTGGCTGGAATATTCTTTTTGTCATACAAAAAGTCGACATCGCGGAACTTGCGCTTGTTACCGCCACCTTGGTGGCGAGTCGTGATGCGACCAAACGCGTTTCGTCCTGCGTGATTCTTACCGCCAGAAACGAGGCCCTTGTGTGGGACATTGGTGGTTACTTGGCCACGGTACTTTACGTACGACATGCCGCGAGTACCTGGAGTGCGAGGACGAAGATTTTTGAGTGCCATACGTTTTTAATTACTTTATGA
>JBDKFU010000014.1:0-9068 GCA_039798565.1 Candidatus Parcubacteria bacterium | reverse complement strand
CCAGGAGGCCAGCGCGGACATTTTCGCCGGCCACCATCTATGCCACGCATCCCCGTTAACACTCCAGAGTCTCGAGAAGCAGTGATGCTCCCCGCGCTCGACGCCGACACCATCCGCGTTATCCCCTTGGGCGGCGTAGAGGAGGTAGGACGAAACATGATGGCGATCGAACTTCCAGAAGGAATCATCATTTCTGACGTTGGCTTTCAGTTTATGTCTGAAGAGACCACGCCGGGCATCGACTACATTTTGCCAAACACACGCTGGCTCGAGGATAACAAAGACCGCATCATCGCGATTTTTATTACGCACGGACACTTGGACCACATCGGCGGTATCCCCTTCATCATCGACAGAATCGGTAACCCACCGATGTACACGCAGTACCTCACCTCGCTCATGATTATGAAGCGCCAGGATGAGTTCCCCCACCTGCCCAAGCTTAATATGAACGTCGTCGAAGCCGGCGGACGCGTCATGATAACTACAAAGGAGGGCAAAACGGTGAATGTAAAGACCTTCCCCGTGACACACTCTATCCCCGACTCGATGGGTATTTCTATCCAAACAAAGCACGGCAACGTGGTTATCTCGGGCGACTTGAAACTCGAACACTCGGACGAGAACCCGTCAGACAGAGAAAAGAAAAATTGGGGCGCACTTGGACAAGATAAAAATATTATCTTTATCGCTGACTCGACCAACGCTGACAAAGACGGATTCTCTATTCCTGAGATTCGCGTTACACAAACAATCGAAGAGATTATCCGCACCGTGAAGGGACGCCTCATCATTGGTACGTTTGCATCACAGTTCGAGCGCATGGTGCGCATTATTGAAGCCGCAGAAAAACTCGGTAAAAAGATTGTGCCCGAAGGCCGTTCGATTAAAACCAACCTCGAGATTGCAGAGCGTTCTGGATTCTTCTTGCCTAAAAAGGGCACGATTATCCCCGGCGAATCTATCGGTGACTACCCTGCAGACAAGATTGTTATCATCTCAACGGGCGCGCAGGGCGAAGAAACAGCTGCACTTATGCGCATTGCAACAAAGAAGCATAAGTACATCACGTTCACTGAGCGCGACACTATCGTGCTTTCGTCATCGGTCATTCCAGGTAACGAAATCCGCGTGCAAAAGTTGAAAGACAATTTGCTCCGCTACGGCCTCACCCTCATGCACTACCGATCTTCTGACGTGCACTCGACAGGTCACGGCAATACCGGCGAGCTCGTCTGGATGCGTAAACAGGTGAATCCAAACTTCTTTATGCCCGCATACGGCTTTCACTCGATGCTCCGCGCGCACGCTGCCGCACAGATTAATGCGGGCTTTCCTCGCGAAAACGTCATCCTCCCGGACAACGGCACGGTGATAGAAATTAAAAACGGCACCGAGCTTTCAGTGCGAAGCGAGAAAGTCCCGTCCGGCCCCATGATGGTTGACGGCTTCTCTATCGGTGACATGCAAGAAGTAGTTATCCGCGATCGTCAGGCACTCGCGTCAGACGGCATGTTCGTCATCATCGCGACGGTTAACCTCCGCACCGGCACGCTTAAAAAGTCACCGGACATTATCTCGCGCGGCTTTGTGTATCTTCGAGAGTCACAAGGACTCTTGCAGGAGACTCGCCTACTCGCCACCAAGTCTATCGAAGAGATGGCGAACGGCATGAACCCTATCGACCTCGAGCTCATCAAGTCAAAGCTCACTGACGACATCGAGCGATACCTCTTCCAAAAGACGTCAAAAAAGCCGATGGTGATCCCTGTTTTGATCGGCGTCTAGTAGATTTGACAAGCTCAAATCTTAAGAGTATAGTCAGCCCATGAGCTTTCACGACCGAGAGATTTCTCGCATAGACGACCGGATTAGATTCCTGAACAGAAATCGAATTGCTGAGGCGTTCAACCGCGGAAGAGTTAGCGACCTCAAGTTCCAGCGAGATAGCGCTGTACGGCGTCGCGAAAGCGACGAGTTTTGGGCTAACCGTCGAGCGCAAATGTCGCGAAGCCGCTTTGATTCCCGTCGCTCACCTCGCTCTTCCCGCTCATCCCGATTTTCTAGATTTTAATTGTATCGAACATGGAAAAAATCCCTGCAGATTTCAAAAAACACCGTTCAGTCGCGTTCGATGAGCGCGCTCGATACTCAGACGAAATGGAGGCGAGCTCGTGGGCCTTCTTGGCTATGGTCGCACTCACCGTTGCTATGAATTCTGCCATGGTTGCTTTTGGAAATGCCAGTGCAGCGATTCTTGCCGCGTCATTCCTACCCCTCACCCTGCCACTGATACTTGTCGCTGTTGGCATACACTTCTCTGCGCGAAGCTATAGGTATAAAGAATTCAAAGACGGAGTGAAGTAAGAGAATTACATCCGCCATGGAAACGGAGAACGTAAAACTGATTTATGCGGACGATGACACAGCGCGTGTGCACTGCAAAAAATCAAATAAGGACGTGTCGCTGACACTCAAGTTTGAAACTATTAAGGAGCGTGACAAATTCAGACAATCATGGGAGCCAAAAAATGATATCGGCAGTGTGGGTTTTGAAGAACCACACGACCATATAGCAAAAAGACAAAAACGCAGCACAAAGACCAAGAATGAGGACGGGGCTGTTGACTCTAATTGGGGCACTATCGCCAGCAAATGGGGTATCACAAGACCCGAAGCCATTGATGCATATGACGTAGCGCACGATACATTTGTAGCTGCGCAACGAGCTCGAAAGCGGGCACGATAGCTCACGGTATACTTGAAGGATGTTTCGGTTTCGATCGATGTTTGCGAAGCTTGGGCTCGCTAACTTTCTCGCACAGTACCACCACTACCTCGTGGCTTTTATTCTCTCGGCGTACCTTGCGTCGTTTGTTGGCGAAGCGTATGTCGGCTACGCGGTTGCGGGCGGCTCTTTAATTGCAGTCCTTGCACTCCTCACTGCCCCTGCCATCTTTTCGCAGTATGGAACTAAGAACGTACTAGTAGTCTTGGCACTTCTCCAAATTGCTGCGCTCCTGGGCCTTTCACTCGCCGACAACGCGATAGCGGCCATCATTCTGTTTGCACTCCAGTCAGTGCTCGCCTTTGCAATGTTTATCGGCATTGACCTCCTGGTCGAGTCGCAAACCGTACGAGAAAACGAGACCGGTAACGCGCGCGGCGTCATACTCACTATCACCAACTTCGCAGTAATAGCAGGCACACTGTCTTTGTCCTACCTCGCAACACAGTATGACTACAGCAAGACATTTATCGCAGCGGCGCTGGTTCTTATCCCCTTTGTGTATCTAGCTATTCAAAAGCTGCCTAACCTTTCACACGCTGCCCCACCATCCCGCGTACTGCCGACCGCACTCATCACAGAGATTATGCGGAGTCCAAACCTTCGCGCTGCCGTTGGTGCTCACTTTCTGTTGCAACTCTTTTTTTCATGGATGATTGTCTATTCGCCGATCCTGCTCCACGACTATGTACGCTTTGGCTGGGACGATATTGGCTTGTTATTCACCTTTGCGATGATCCCGTATATAGTACTTAACTATCCTCTGGGATACATCGCAGACAAGTGGCTTGGAGAAAAAGAAATTCTTATCGCTGGATTTATCGTGATTGCAATCACCACTATCATGATGTCGTTTATCGATGGCGTATCGTTTGCAGCTTGGGCTACCGTTCTCATTATGAGTCGCATCGGAGCCGCCATGGTAGAAACCATGACCGAGACGCATTTTTTCAAACACGTGAGCGAAAAAAACCCCGCAGCAATCTCAACGTTCAGAATGCTCCGTCCTATAAGCGGAATTATCGGCCCCTTAGTAGCAGTTGTTGCACTCTCGACACTTACCCTCCCTGCCTCTTTTGCAGTCTTTGGTATCATTATGCTCCTTGGTATCCCTGTATCTCTTGCGATGAAAGATTCTAAATAAGTCCTTCCGCTTTTAATTTCTTTTTCAGCTCGAGAACTCTAACTTTGTCGAATGGGAGCTTTGAAAGTGGCCTGCCCGCCAGGTGCGCTTTTAGTATGCCCCCTCGTATCTCTCGGTCAGAACCTTTGAACGGCTTTTGCTTGGTGTGCAACCTTGAGCGCCGACTCGGGTTTGGGAGTTTCTTTTTTAGATATGAACCGTAGTCCATAAGTGCGGCGTACCATACACGCGGTTTTTTTCTATCTAGTGCGCGTACAATAAACGGCATGAGGCGCGCGTCAGGAACTTTTTTTGATTTTGGAAACAGATGATGCAGAAACACAGCGCGAATATTTGTTTCAATCAGAATCTCAGGCTTGTTATACGCAAAAACGCGAACTGCTGACGCAGTGTACGGTCCTACGCCTGGCAGAGTCTCAAGTGGCGCACCCCATCGTTTTGCTGCCTCCCATAGATATTTTGCTCTGCGGTTGTAGCCAAGCCCACTCCACAGCAGCAACACCTGAGGCAGAGCCGCCCGAGCAAGTGCGCGCGCGGTTGGAAATGCTTTTAGAAAAGCTTTATACTTTGGAATAACTCTATCCACCTGCGTCTGTTGGAGCATCACCTCGGACACAAGGATTTTATAGGGGTCATACGTTTTGCGCCACGGCAGGTTATGTCGCCCGTGGTTTTTGTAGTGGGCCCGCACCGATTTTTGTAAGACGCGTAAGCGGGTGCGCTCGACAGTCGTGAGGGCGCGCGGGACAGATGTAGCGACCATAGAGTACCAGTCCATTATTAACATACTTCCAGTCTTTTTGTGGAACGAGCGCTTCAAGATCGTGAGAAATCTTTTTTAAATCGGTATGCGTCGTCAACCCAAAACGCTTTGCAAAACGCTTCACGTGCGTGTCGGTCGGGATGCCATCATACTGCTCAAAAAGCTCACCCAGGACCACGTGCGCGGTTTTATAACCAATCCCCGGGAGAGCCACCAATGCAGCCTCATTCGACGGCACCACCCCACTGTGCTCACTCGCCACTATCTTTGCAGCTGCAATAATAGCTTTAGCTTTATTTCGAAAAAATGTAATAGACGATATCTCTTTTTGAAACGTAGCGAGATGTGCACGAGCAAAATCGCGTGGCGTTTTATACTTTTTAAAAAGCGGGCGCGTTACCCTATTTACCACTTTGTCAGTGCACTGCGCAGACATAATCACCGCGACTACAAATTGAAAAGGCGTGTCGTACAAAAGCTCACTCTTAGGGTGCGGATATGTCTTCTTTAAATAAGCTACAACTTTATGCGCCAAACGTCTTGAGGTCAGCAAGGACTTCGTCGGCATGGATTTCTGGTTTAACTTTTTCATATATTTTTGCGACTTTGCCTTCAGGGTTGATAAGAAAAGACGAGCGGAGAATCCCCATATACTTTCGCCCCATCATGCTCTTCTCCTGCCACACATCGTACGCTGTAATCATCCCCTTCTCGGGGTCAGCAAGAAGTGTGAATGGAAGATTATATTTTGTTGCAAACTTTTTGTGACTCGCGACTGTGTCAGCTGAAACGCCAAACACTTTTGCATTCAACTTTTCAAAACTAGGAAAGGTATCACGAAGCTGGCACGCCTCTTTAGTGCACCCCGGTGTATCATCTTTTGGATAAAAATAAATCAGCACCCAAGAACCCCTGAGTCCTGATAACGTGTGCAGAGTATTATCTTGGTCTGGCAGTGTAAAATCCGGTGCGGTGTCGCCGACATTAAGCATCACCTTATTCTATACCTAGATTATCCAAAAGTCCCTCCACCGCGAGCAAGTCGCTTTGTGAGCTTACCCTGCTGCATCTGGATACTTCTCCCCTTACCGCTCGTAGACTCCTTCTGAATAGCAACTAACTCGTGTGCAAGAATCATGACTCGTGGGTGGCGGTGAGCAGCAGTGGTGACTGATGCTAACTCAGCCAACGCGCCACCGAGCGTTAAGCCGGGAGGCAATTTGTATTTGTCTTTTATTCTATATTTTTCTGTTTGCATCTCGAGACTATACCCTACCCACCTGTCAAAATCAAGCTTCACATTAACTGGCGCCGTCAAAATGTCCCGGAGGATCAAACATAGTTGGTGACAGCTCTTTCCCGAGCAACGTATCTGCAAGACGCATGCCGCCCCACAGTGACAGCAAGATGCCGACACCGTTACAACCAAGATTGTAAAGAAGGTTTGGCGCTTTTGGATCAGCACCAACAAGTCGCGCATTGGTCTCTGTATACGCGAGTAACCCATGCCACTGAAAATACGTTTTGTCTTTGAGCGAAAGGCCGTAGTGGTGTTCGAGAAATCGCTCCATCTCCTTAAACACACCCTGTCTAAACGGTGTATCTTTTCCGTACTCAACGAGCTCGTGATTAAACACGAAGTCCGGTCCACCAATGGTAAATAGGGTGCCGTCGACACCATCCATCGAGTACGGACGCTCGGTGACATACTCAAATGAGATACCATGCTCGTCTTCTGGTTTAAATATGTACGCGAGTGAACCAGGGTCAGCCTTTTTCTCTGGCATAAAGATACCCAGCATGTACGCCAATCTACTCCCCACACTTTTATGAAAGCGCGTGTTGAGTTCTACGCCCTCCCCGTTCTCGAGCGTAAATTTTTCGTACGCATTTGTAGCGAGTACTACTTTGCCCGCGCTGATTGCTGCAGTTGCAGTGCGCGCGACTGCACCGACTGCTGTACTCGTAATTTTGGTGACTTCTGATTCTTCATAGATTTTAAAGCGCTCAGGATATGCCTTTAAAAGTGCAGTGACCGTCTTTTCGCACAGTGACGCTGTATTAACCAGTGCCTCATGCTCGACTACAGCAGCAGCAAGACGAGTGTCATTTGTTCGAAGGTGTGATGCGATATCCTTTACTGGCACAAAACTAAGCCCCGGCATATGTGCGAGGGGCCCCGGCAGTGTGTCCTGTAACTCCTCCGCATAAAACACCTCTCGAGTAGGAATACCGAGTGACGCACGAAGGCCATTTTCTACAATGACTGGTGCCACATCTTCTGGAGTTCTGTATCCAAAGTAGCCGTTCACACTCACTGGTATATCCATACCCTCTGCAAATGCATACACCTCCTGCAGGAGCCCCCACGCATCTTCAACTGCCCGCATACCACCCCGCACCCGATCTGCGCCAAAGAGCTCCACGAAATGCTGTAGCGAGCGTTCAAAAATCGGCGTTGCTGTGCCGGCGTTATACCCCGTTGACCCATCTGCGACACGCAGACGGTCAATCACGACGACAGATTTGTCAGTGCGGGTGAGTAAAAAATAAGCGCTTGAAACCCCCGCGATACCCGCACCCACCACAACAACGTCGGCCGTCGTATCGTTTTTAAGCCGTATGACTGGCCGCTCTCTTTTGAGACCATAGAGCCATGGAGATGTGTTAATGACACGAGGTTCCACAGCTTTATTTTGACACAAGTTTCTTGGCAGCAATAAAAACTGTGTAGTTGAATTTTAGGTCTTGAATCTTTTCGTCCAACACATCGAGTCCGTACACTTCGCCCGCACGAGCAGACGCAACAACAGCCGTGGTCGGCGGGAGAACACCCGACGCCAAGTCTTTTGCCGCGGTTGCGGTATCAACGTACTCACCTACCTCAATTGATGGCCACTGACGTGTAAGGTACATCCGACACTGACGGAGCGCCTGTCGCTGAGAGACTATCTTGGTTATGTTCGACGCATGCGAACCCTTACATCCAAGAAGCATATGATCAACCGGGATTTCAAATATCTTGTCCACTTTAAATCTGTGTTCTGCAATCGCGGGGAGATACTCAGTCACAACACCTCCATTAGAATTTTCAATGGCGAAAATACCGACATCTATTGACCCCGCCTCGACCGCGTCCAGCACTTCTGACGCTTGGGTCAGATACACGAGCTCTGGATTTTGTTCATTTGCTTCTGTCGCGTACGTGAGTGCTGCCTGTTCAGAGAATGACCCAGCGACGCCAGAAAGCCCGATTTTCATATTATTTAAGTATAGCCTGCTCGTGATAGAATGACCATTATGAGTGATTATAAACCGCCGACCGACGAGGAACTGAAGGCGAAACTCACTCCCGAGGAGTACCACGTGCTCCGCGAAGGCGGCACCGAACCACGGTACACTGGTGAGCAAAACCCCGCGACCGATGGCGTGTACAAGTGCAAAGTATGCGGCAATCAGCTTTTTGAAGCCGACACAAAATTTGAATCTGCAATCCGTGGGCTCGAGGGCTGGCCAAGCTTTGATAATGCACTCCCTGGCGCTGTCACTATGAAGCCAGATTTCAAACTCGGCGTCCCTCGCACAGAGATTCTCTGCGCACGCTGCGGCTCACACTTGGGCCACGTATTTGATGGCGACTCTGACTCAAAAACGGGTAAGCATTATTGTGTCAACTCTGTATGTCTTTCGTAACCCCCTCTGAAGACGAGCTGAGGGCACGACTCACGCCCGAGGAGTATCGCATCATGCGCGAGCAAGGTATAGAAGACCCATACACCGGAGACTTTTTAAACGAAGGCCCAGCAGGAACTTATCTGTGCAAACTCTGCGCGCAACCACTATTTGAATCAACAGCGAAGTTTAATCAACTTACCGGATGGCCATCATTTGATCGTCCAATAGATGGGGCGGTTGAAGAGTATGCGACCAAATGGATGGAGAAACCGTCTATTGGCGTAAAATGCGCGAATTGTAAATCATACGTGGGGCGCATAGCAGAGCGCGGTCCAACCGAGACAAATAGAAGCTACTATATCTACTCTGTAGCGCTAACCTTCGACCCGACAAAGATCCCTGCACCACGCGAAAAGCCTGTCCCAGACTCTGAAATAACTACTGCGGACATACCCACCGCATGAGTACCAATCAGCGCGCACACCCCACCATCAAGGAGTACCTCCTGAAGAGGATGAATCCGGTGATTAAGTATCTCATCATTGGTGACGTGATTTACTACATGGGTACTGGTCTCTTGGGACCGATTTTTGCACTCTACATCGTCGGCTCTATTGAAGGTGGGTCGGCCGAGGTCGCGGGTATTGCAATCGCCATCTATCTCGGCACCAAGAGCCTCCTTCAGCTCCCCGCCGCTC
>JBDKFU010000013.1:0-9210 GCA_039798565.1 Candidatus Parcubacteria bacterium | reverse complement strand
GGCGGTTCAGTTGAAACAATCACCGTCACGGAGACCGAGATTTATAACAACGCAACTATCCGCGCAGAAATTAACGCTGCGCTCGCTGCAGTAGGTACCACCTTTGACGCGACCTACTATGTCACTGGCTTTTATTCTGGCACTCCAGAAACGGTCAATCACATCTGTTCTATTTTTGCTCCTGGTTCAGTTGCAAAGACCTATACCCGCAACACCTATTCTTCTCCGAGTGGTAACTACGTCTACAAGTACACCGGCTCATCATGGTCATGGGTACCTGCAGGTGGCGGCACCGAGCACCTTCGCTACGGCATCACCTGTGAGCGTCCAATCAGTCAGTACGGACTTAACGGTTCATACAACTTTGTTCCACCACTTGGCGTTGGTACGCATACCTATCACTTAACGGCGACTGGTCCTGGCGGCGTCGCACACTGCGAAAAGACCATCGTTATCCCACCACCACCTCCAGCACAACCAACCTGTGTTCTTACTGCAGCTCCAAAAACGATAGAGAAGGGGTACGCAACTGCACTCTCATGGGTCACTACAAACGCAACGAGCTTTGTGATCGACAAGAGTGTTGGCTCTGTTACTCCGGTCGCAGCTGGTGTTAAAACTGTCGCGCCAACATACACCACGACCTACACGGGTACCGCGACTGGCCCTGGCGGCACGGTCACCTGTTCTGAAACAGTGACGGTCACCACGCCACCGCCACCACCTCCTGCACCGACGTGTACCTTCACTGCAACGCCGTACTCACTCACGAGCGCAACACAGTCAACCGTTCTTTCATGGACAACGACTGGCGCCACCGCAGTTTCTGTTGACCAAGGTGTCGGTTCTGTAACTCCAGTAGCATCGGGCTCAAAGACCGTTGTTCCTGGTACGACCAAAACGTATACGCTTACCGCGACTGGTCCTGGTGGCGCAGTTGAATGTCAGAAGACGGTTAAGGTAAAAGATGTTCCACCACCACCTCCATCAAAGCCAACTTGTTCGCTCTATGCGTCACCATCAACTATCACTACGTTCGGCGGTTCATCAACGCTCTCATGGACGACTGATAATGCAACATCGATTTCAATCGATAACGGCATCGGTTCAGTAACTCCTGTTGCAGGCGGTTCAAAGGTGGTTTCACCAACTGACACCACAACATACCGCGCAACGGTCACTGGACCTGGCGGCACAGAGACATGTAAAATCACCATCAAGGTTGAGTGCAGCCTTCCACCACCTCCACCAAAGCCAACGTGTGAGCTCACCGCATCTCCAAGCGAGATACAGAAGGGCGGCTCATCGACACTCACCTGGTCCACAACGAATGCAACGACCTTTAGCATCGACAAAGGTGTCGGCGCGGTCACGCCAGTTGGTGGTGGCTTCAAGTCTGTTTCTCCGACTGTCACCACGGTCTACACTGGCACAGCGACAGGTCCCGGCGGCTCTGTTGAATGTAAGCGCACGATCAAGGTCAAGGATACACCACCGCCACCAGGCGAGTGTAAGATGACGATTGAAAAGTCGGCTAACAAATCATCAGTCGTTGAAGGAGACATCGTCGAGTACACTATCAACTTTAAGAACATTGGAAACGCAGATTGTACGGGTGGTGGCGTTAGAGTCATGGACGTTCTTGATCCAGGTCTCACGTACCAGTCAGAGTCACACGCATCAAATGTATCAGCAGGATACGGCTCTGATCCAGTCTACAAATCATCTGACCGCACTATCCGTTGGAATGCGCATGAACTTTCACCGGGCGACACCGGCTGGGTTAAGTTCAAGGCGAAAGTAGCAAAGCCAAGTTCATGCTCAGAGACTATTCCAAACAAGGCGAAGATAACGTCAAAGGAGTACAACAACTTCAAGGACTTTGAGTACAGCAACACGGTCAACCTTACTGCAACGCGTGAATGTTCAGTCCCACCACCAGTCTGTACTGCAACATTGTCAGCGCACACTATCCAGCGTGGTCAGTCAGTGACACTTGCATGGACTTCAAACAATGCAACTTCGATGACATTTGATCAGGGTATTAACGCGGTCACTCCAGTTGGAGGCGGTACGACAGGCAGCCTTACTCCGCAGAACACGACGACGTATGTAGGTACAGCGACGGGCCCTGGCGGCACGGTCACCTGTTCTGACACTATCATTGTTGAAACACCTCCGGGTCCGGCATGTACGCTCTCAGTGTCGGCGTCTCGCGTACGCCCAGGCGAGTCAGTGGTTCTTTCATGGACCTCACAGAATGCAACACAAGGATTCATCAATAACAACGTCGGTTCAACAACTCCAGTGGGTAGCGGCTCAGTCACTATCTATCCATCGTCTGATCTTAACTACACCGGTACCTTTACTGGCCCCTACGGCACTGCGACTTGTCAGGTATTCATCGGTATGACGACATCGGTTTGTAACGGCTCATGCGGTGGTGGTTTGAATCAGCCAAATGTGGTCCTCTACCAAAAGCCAGGTGATGCGCCACTCGCGTTTGTTTCGCTCACACAGATTCCATACACTGGATTTGAGGCAGGACCTGCACTCACACTTATCTTCTGGCTCGCTGTTGCTGGCATCGCCGGACTCATCACATATGGCGTCATGGGTCGCGCAGGTGTCTCACAGCTTGTAGAATCAATCGCACTTGCGGCGGCGCCTGCACAGTATACAGAGAACGTTGATACGCGCTACGTACAGAATGGTAATGGCTACACGCAAGGGGATTCAGCAACATACGTCGCATCTGTCGCAGCACCAGTTGCAGTCGCAGAACCAGTACAGACATATCAAGCGATGCCGATCTCTGAGATTATCGAAGGCCGTGCACATGCTGCTGGCGTTCTGATGAGCCCTGAGGCAGTGATGACAGCAAGTACCCTTGGCGAGAGCAACGAAACGACATTGCAGAAGTTTGGTGTTCTCTTGGATGCAGCAATTCGTTTGTATCCTCGAGAAGACGGATGGGTCCTCCTTACGTCAGACAGAATGACTGAGCTTATGGCAGGCGCTGAAGCACACGAACTTCCAACGGTGACGGTTTCAGAGAACGTCGAGCCTATCGAGCTTGATGAGGTAACTCCAATGACAGAAGCCGCTCCAGTACAGTCAGTCGACGAGCTTCTTGCATCTGTGATGGCGCTCCCCGTGTCAGCAACAAATACTGAACCTATTACTGCGGGCGTCGCAGACCAGAGTGCTGTATCAAATCTCGCAGCAGCAATTCTTACGGGTGACCGTGAGAGTGCATATGTCTTGGTACGTAATCTTGAAACGACAGGCATGACTGCAAGCACCGTACTCACCATCCTTGCTTCTACCATCGATCAGCTCATCCGCGCTCGTCGAGGTGGGACGGATCATGTCTTGAGCTCAGCGGCAGTGGGTGTTGCAGATGAATCACTCCACCGTGTCGTCGAGGTTTTGACGCATGCATTGGACAATCACTACCAGAATCCATTCACCGGAGTTAAGCTCGCGGTCGCGCAGTCCTTCGAAGCTCGCGGTTAGAAAGTAAAATCATATGGCACTACAAGGTGAAAAGAGAAGCAGACTAGATACACGCACAGTTCGTATGCCAGTGTCGCGTCTTGTAAGGGAGGCGGGGATAGAGGTTCGACCAATGGTAGAGGCTCGAGTCGCCGGCTCTATGGGCCCTGTGGCTAACGAGACTAATAATGAAATTGAAAGACTTGACTCACAGATAGACAAAGAGGAGGCAGCATACGACAGGGTGAGCAAGTCATTCCTTCATAACGCGATAATCGAAAACTGGGTTTTAGGGATGGCAAGTTTTGTCGGTGGCGGACTCACCGGATTCTATACACTGCTACTAGCACTTTCAGGCGCAGCAATTCCACCGGCATTTGTGGCTGTTACCGTTATATCAGCTCTATGGTTTGCTGCACACTTAATATTCAGTAAGATGTCGCGCAATATGAAGTTGATGAGCCTGCGAAATGAACGCAATAGTTTGGCACGTAGCTCTAGAGTGAGAGCATAATTACTATGGCACTTGAGGCAGATTCTCGATTCTCAACGCAAGAGAAGTATAGGGAGTTTCGTGCCGCACGTTTGGTGATGTTTGGTGAGTTTCTTGCAATTCGTGTAAGCCTGTTCACTGCTGCAGACAAGCGTGGGACGTACACGATCTACAGTAACGCAAGCGGAAACTGGATGATGAATGCATTACGTGATGACCTTCTCTCATCTCGCATTTGAAAGGACTACCAAACAAAGATGACAAAGAAAGGGTACACAGTTGTGGCAACACTGAATCCAACGGTCATTGGACTTCGCATCACTCGAACCGGACGGTAGTCTTGACACTGTAGAGTGGCGGGCGTATAGTCGCCGCATGGATACATCAGAAAAAAAGACCTACCCCACAGATGCGGAGCGTGCGGCTAAGCGAGAAAAGATGGATGCGTGGGTCAAAGACGCAACTGACAAGGCTCTTGCTGAACTTGTTTCAATAACCGCTACTCTTGCTGCAAAGCCAAAGGCCGACAACCCGCGCTACGAGTACCACCAGAAGCAGATAGTGCTCACTCGCCTAAACTTGAAGGACGCCGAGGCGCTCGGCTTTGACTACTTCGACATAGGGAACTTGATTGGTGATGTAATCTATCACATACGAAAATCAAGCGAATTAAAGGCACTCAAAGATACGGCCAAGGGCTACGGCATCGCTGTTTCAGTAGGAAACTTGCCCGGCGCCACCCTCAACTTTTGTAATGTCGACCACATGCCCGCGCCCGTGCGTCGTCCTATTGCTCCGTGTCTACCAAAGCCAAGGAGTCCATGGGTGCTCCCGCTCTACCGCTAGATAGGCGTGGTATCCTCTTAAAATATGTCTGAATATCACGAGGGTGCATTTAGCTGGCTCGTTCCTGTGCAAAACGGGACGGTGCGAGAGGGTACGAAGGTCAAAGCGTTGCCCGCCTTTGGTAAGAACTTTATAAATGGCAGAGTGCAGAAAATTCAAGATGGTATGCGTGGTGCGGGGCGCGCGCAAGGAGCCGTTACACCGATAGTGCGAGTTCGTTTTGATGATCCTTTGCGACAAGAGCTTGAGTTTTCAGGGGATTGGCTAACGACCAGAGTAAAGAAGAGATAAATGCTTTTCTTTTTTAGCGCTCAGTAGAGCGCTCTTTTTACATCCCCTTACTTGACTTTTCTTCATGAAAGTGCTATAATAGACAGATGAGCAGAAACGACGAAAAACGTCATCTTGAAGCTCGAGCACAGGCTGGAGGCGCAAAGCTAGAGACCTTAGCGCGCCAGTTTGTAGTTCCTAAGGAGGCAGTATCGTCTGTTCCAGTAATTGAAAGGCAGTTCGCAGCAAAGCGCGATGCCGAAGTTGCTAAAAACAAGATAGAAGCAGTATCGCCGGAACTAGAATCGAGGCCGCCTTCAACAGTTCGACGAATTGGAAATTGGTTTAGGGGCGCACTCCCGCTACCGTCTGCGTGGCACAATAATTTGGACACTATTAAATCATGGGTGGGGTGGTTCAGTAAATTCCACATTATGCTCCGACTCCTCATGGCTTTGCCGGTTGTTGTGCTCGCAATTTTGATTATTCCTGTACCTGGACCATGGAGTGCAGTTCTCAATTCAGTCGCGGCTGCAATGGTGCTGGGTATGTGGGGTGCAGAATGGGCGATGCGCATATCACAGACATTTATCATACAACCGTCAGTCTGGGTGCTGAAAAACGGCTTCAATCTACTTTGGAACGTATTGGATAAGTTCGCTTACGATTCAAAGAGACCAAAAATGTCCCAGCGTGGCACTATTCCGTACTACCCCCTAGTGAATGTTAAAGACTAACTAAGCCCGGTCGCGGTATTCTGTTTTGAGTCGCTCGACGATAGTGTCGAGAGGTATGGCGCCTTCTGACGCGGTGCGGTTTTCAACGGTGACGGTATTAGCCTCGACTTCTTTGTCACCAAGGACAAAGAGGTAGGGGACTTTTTGTGTCTTTGCATTTCTTATTTTCTTTCCAAGACTCTCGTTAGCGTCATCCAGTTCAGCACGCAGCCCTGCACCTTTCAGCGCTTTCAAAACTGACTGTGCATATTCTACATGCTTCTCCGACACTGGCAGTACTTTGACCTGCACTGGCGACAGCCAGAGCGGGAATGCACCCGCATAATGTTCAATTAAAAATCCGATAAATCTTTCGTGAGTGCCAAGTGGTGCACGATGGATAATGTATGGAATCTTCCTTGAGCCGTCTTTATCGGTGTACTCGAGATTAAACCGCTTGCCCATGTACAGGTCAAGCTGGTTAGTTGAAGCAGTAAACATGCGACCAGTTGTAGAATAAATCTGGAAGTCCATCTTGGGTCCATAGAATGCAGCGCCTTCGTGTACAATCTTGAACGGTACACCTGATTGCTCCATCGCTTTGATAGTCATTTCTTCTGCAAGTTTCCAGTCAGATTCTTCTCCGTGATACTTATCAAGCTTCTTGGGGTCACGGAGTGCGAGCTCCATTTCATACTTTTCAATACCAAGAATCTTGTAGTAGTACTCGTGCAATTTTATGACCGCAACAAACTCATCAATTGCATCTTCAGGTGATACGTAGATGTGTGCATCATTCATGAGCATTGCACGAACGCGCATAAGACCAAAGAGACTACCTGAATCCTCATAGCGGTGGCAGAGTCCATACTCAGTGAGACGAAGAGGTAGTTCGCGGTAGCTACGAGGGAGTGCAGAGAAAATCTTGTGATGAAACGGACAGTTCATCGGCTTTATATAATAATTTTCGTTCTCAATCTCGATAGGCGCATACATACTCTCTTTGTAGAGCGGGAGGTGTCCTGATGTAAAGAACAAATTTTCTTTAGTTATGACAGGCGTGGTGACGCGCTGATAACCCTGGGCTGCCTCTGTCTCTTTTGCCCAGTTTTCTAGCTCTTCCTTGATGATATTCCCTTTGGGCAGCCAGAGTGGGAGACCCTTACCGATGTCCTCATCAAATGTAAAAAGTTCAAGCTCTTTACCAAGTTTACGATGGTCACGACGTTCTGCTTCTACTTGGTTCGCTATGTGCGCATCAAGCTCTGCCTTGGTGTCGAACGCGAGGCCATAGATGCGGGTGAGCATCGGGTTCTTCTCGTCACCGCGCCAGTACGCGCCCGCGATGCGATCGAGTTTGAACGAGTCATCAGGGATGTCTTTGTTTGGATGTTCAGCGTGACCGCCACGACAAAGGTCAGTAAATGCTCCACAAGTGTACAAAGTTATCTGTTCACCTCGGCCTGATATTTCATCAATCAACTCATGCTTAAACTGGTTATCGGGGAAGGCGGCTTTTGCCGCGTCAGCAGAAACTACTTCATGCGTAAAGTCCTTCCAACTAGGGAGCAGCTTGCGCATCTGCTTTTCAATCTTATTCAATGCTTCATCATTCGGTTTTTCACCGCCGGTAAAGTCGATGTCATAGTAGAATCCGTCATCTATAGCGGGGCCGAGGGTTGGCTTGGCGTGCGGATAGGCACCCATAACTGCGGCCGCCAACAGGTGGGCGAGCGTGTGCCGTTTGTGCTCCAGGTTTTGGTCCATATTTGTTCAGTATACGATATTAATGAGATATTCGTTGCATCTTTCGATATAGGTCGCCCATCCATTTGTTAAAGGACGCCACCAGAAGTCCGTAGACCTCATCAGGTAACTTGCCCCCAGCTCTTAGCTTTTCAAGGGCTGCTTTAATCACATGAGCCGCTACGTAAGCCTGATGCTCCTCGGCTGTGCGTAACCCGCCTTTATTAACAACTGCGGCCCCGAGTTTTTTATCAGCAAGATGACGAAACCATGCTGCTTTTAATAGACGACTTTGTGTTAGGTAGATCAGTCGATTTTTTGCTGAGAGACTCTTCAGCTCTGACTTTGTAACTCCTTCTTTCATATGTATTCTTAGAAAATAAAAAATCCCGCTCGGGCGGGATGTGGTAGAAAACCAAAGCTCCCGCCCTAGCTAGTCGTCGCTGTGGTTGTTGTTGTCGTTGTAAACGGGCGATTCATATATTCATTTTATCCTCCTTATTGGTTCTGTCAAGCTACAGTCCTTTTACTTTATCTACGATAAGAGACGGGATGCCGTTGCGGCGGCTGAGCTTACCTTTAATCAGTGCAACTTTACCAACTTCAAGTTCTGATTTGTGCTTTGCAAACACTTCTGGAAAGACGACACACTCGATAGCTGCCTCACGGTCAGCAATAGTGACAAAGCCCATGCGATCGCCCTTTTTGGTGAGTATTGGTTTAACCATCTCGATAAGCCCGCCGACAATAAGCGGCATGCCTGCGCGGTCCTCGTGGATGGCGTTATAGATAGAGCGTGGATATTTATCAAGCACCTCCTTATGGTTATCGATGGGGTGACCAGAGACGTAGATGCCAAGGAGCTCTTTCTCCCACAATAATTTATCAGTAAGTGGCGTCACGATAGGCGACAAGGTGACGACAGGAGTGCTGTGCGAAGCGACAAAGAGTGCACCTTGGTCCTCATGCGTATCGTCCCGTTTATTGATGGCGGAGAGCTCTTCTGTTTTTTCAAGCATCGCCGCGCGTTCGCCATAACGGTCGAGCGCTCCGGCTTTAATAAGTGACTCAATCGATTTTTTATTCACGACGCCGCTCGGTACACGGACTGCAAAATCACCAAGCGATTGGTACGGTCCGTGTTCTGCACGCTCGGCGATAACGGCGTGTGCGACCCCGTCGCCAAAGTTTTTTATCGAGTTCAATCCAAAGCGAATGACCATAGGGGCTGTCACAGCAAAAGTTTCAAATGATTCGTTCACGTCTGGCGGCAGCACTTTGATACCAAGGCGCAGACACTCTGCAACGTGGAGCGCTACCGTTTCAACATCGCCGGCGTCCGCTGACATAAGAGCCGACATGTAGTCGTCAGGAAAGTTCGCTTTCATGTAGGCGGTTTGGTACGCCACTTTTCCGTAACTCGCGGCGTGTGCCTTGTTAAATCCGTACGCGGCGAACGGTTCAATCAACTTCCATACGCCCTCTGCTTGATACGCAGTCATACCACCCTTTGCAGCGCAGCCAGCTAAAAACTTTTCTTTCTGGGCCTCCATCTCCGCGGGGATTTTTTTACCCATGGCTTTACGCAGGTTGTCGGCGTCGAGCCATGAATATCCTGCGAGCGTAATCGCAGTCATAAGG
>JBDKFU010000012.1:0-9621 GCA_039798565.1 Candidatus Parcubacteria bacterium | reverse complement strand
ACCCACTGCAGCGCCAGAGGAGGGGTGCAATAACCCAACAAACAATCAGCACACACGAGACGCACTCGAGAAATATGGGAGCAACCTCCTCGACGGTAACGTGCCGGGGCTAGATAAGTATTGTCCAAACTATGCCAACTTAAGCCGAGAACAGCGCATCGGGTTTTGGACGCAGTTTATAAATTCTGTTCAGAAGCCAGAGAGCGGGTGTAGGTCAAACGCCTTTGGTCCCGAGCCCGATTTGTCACGACCAAGCCAGGGGCTCATGCAGTTGTCATACGGTGATAATCCCGTGTGCAGTAAAAATCGTGGCGCCTGCAGTTCTATCAGCGTTTCAGTTGATAATGCAGAAACTGCCGCGGGGCTCTCCTCCACAGATTCGCGTCGCGCCATCAACGACCCGCGGAACAATCTTATGTGCGCTGTCGGTATTATGGATTGCTTAGCAACGGGGGGTATCACATCGCCCGACGGGCGCAACAATGGGTATAAAGGTATGGATAGATATTGGTCAGTGCTTCGTGACCACCGCGCAACCGACGACGTCATACGCGCTACTGCACTATCGTATCCTGGCTGCCAATAACACTATATTTTTTTAGCGAGCTCGAGCCAAGTGTCGAGTGCGACATCCTCGGCGCGGATTTTTTGATCAATGTCGAGCTCAACATTGAGTGCGCGGCGCACGTTCCCAGCGAGTGTCTTTCGTTTTTGTCCAAAGCCGGCTTTGACGAGTGCAAAAAACTTTTGCTCATCGACATGTTTAAAATTTTTTCGTGACACGTTTGTTATTGCGAGTATCGCAGAGTCAACGCGTGGGGGTGGATTAAAGTTCCCCGCCTTTACCGTCGTCACATATTTTGGTGTGCCGTATGCTTTGACAGAGAGCGATAGGATACTTTCTTTTTTGCTACGTGCGACCCGCTCGGCAACTTCTTTTTGCACCAAAAAGGAAACCGCAGACGGCTGATTTTTAGCGGTGAGACAAGTGCGTAGGAGCTCCCCCGTAATGTAGTACGGAATATTCGCTGCCACGACATACGCACCGCGAGGAAACACATCGTCAGGTGTGATAGTGCGTGCGTCGCCCGACAGTATCGTTAACTGCTTATCAGCAATTTCTTTTTGAAATCGTTCGTTGAGCGCCACAATCATCTGCGGATCTTTTTCTACCGCGGTGACGATACCTCCAAGTTTTAAAAGTTCTGCAGTCAAAATACCTTTACCTGGTCCAATTTCTAATACGCGAACGCCTGTCGTCACCCCCGCTTCACTGGCGACGCGCTCTGCGACTTTTGTGTTCGTGAGCAAGTGCTGTCCAAGCGGCGCGGCAGTTTTTTTTGATCCCCGCTTTTTCATACAATGGTTATGTAATCGTCGGTATCGTCGAGTGATGCGTGTGGCCCACGGTACATGTCGTTTGAGTTGATAAGCTCAGTATATGCTGGGTCAAGCTCAGTGATAAACTCGCTGGGCATGGTTAAATTTCTGGAGCCAAAAATCTGACGCGACGCCGCATAGGTCATATACGCACGCTCTTCAGCGCGTGTAAGCGCGACATAAAATAACCGCCGCTCCTCTTCTGCATCCATCGCATCAGCACCGTCGCGCTCGTGTGGGAAGAGTCCGTTTTCAAGACCAACAATAAAGACAGTATTAAACTCGAGCCCCTTTGCTGCATGCACCGTCATTAACTTAACGCCATCTTTTTTCTTTCCTTCTTTTTTTGCAAGTTCATCTTGATCAGATTGGAGCGCGGCTTCTTCAATCAAAATATCTATCCCCTCGCCCACCGGGTGCGCGTCATACTTTGTTGCAACGGTCACCAATTCTTTTAAGTTTTCTAGCCGCTCTTCGTCCTCAGTGTCACCGTGCTCATACATGCGCCACATCCCACTTTCAGTAAGTGCAAACGTCACTGCTTCTGATGCGGGACGTGTCTCCGCTGCATTTTTTATGCGCGACAAGAGCATATAAAACTGTTCGACCTTTATGCGCGCAGCGGGCGGGAGTGCATTTTTTTGACCAAGCAGAATTTTTGAAAGGCCCACCTTTCCTATCCCTCGTGCGGGCACGTTGATGATGCGGCTAATATCTGCGACTGACTCAGGGTTCAGTGCGGCACGAAGATACGACAGCGCATCCTTTACTTCTTTGCGCTCAAAGAATCGTGTGCCCAGCACCTGATACGGCACGTCGAGCGAGAGAAACGCCTCTTCAAGGACGCGCGATTGAAAGTTTGCTCGGTACAAGACAGCGATATCATTTTGGTCCACGCCGCTTTTTATAAGACGCCTTGATTCGTGTGCAACGTAGCGCGCCTCCTCCCCTTCGTCCATAAAGCCGCCGATTTTGAGCCGTTCGCCGTCTGGATTATCGGTGACCAACTCCTTCTCTCTGCGGTGAATGTTCTTTGCTATCGCCTCGTTTGCAGCTGCAATAATTGTTTTTGTGGAACGATAGTTACGCGTGAGCATGACGAGGCTCGCCGCCGGGTAGTCGGCTTCAAAGTTCATGATGTGCTTAATCGATGCGCCGCGCCAGCTATAAATATTTTGGTCTATGTCCCCCACGACGGCGACATTGCCGTGTCCCTCTGCAAGGAGCTTGATAAGCGCGTACTGCACGTTGTTCGTGTCTTGGTACTCGTCGACGTGGATGTAGTCCCACGCTTTTTGAAAATGCTCACGCACAGCGGGGTTAGTGCGCAGGAGCCACAGCGCCCGCACGAGTATGTCGTCAAAGTCGAGCGCGTTCTCTTTTTTTAAAATCGCATCGTATCGCTCCCACACTTCTGCTATCGCCTCGTCGACATATGATGATGCATGCTCAGCCAAAAAATCTGCACGACTGACATCGTCGCCCTTCATGCGACCCATACGCCCCATGACGCGGCGCGGCTCAAGTTCTTTTGGGTCAAAGCCAGCGCCGCGGATAGCCTCTTTCACTGCGCGTGTCGAGTCGGCGCGGTCATAGATGGTGAAACGTCGAGGCAGCCCCGCCGCTTCATGGAATGTCTTAATAATATGAAGCGAGAGCGAGTGGAACGTCCCGATAAATGGTGACGTGGCGGGTGTATCGAATGGTGACAATGATAACTCGCTCCGCAGGCGCACCGCGATACGCTCGCGCATCTCACTCGCCGCTTTGTTGGTAAAGGTGACAGCGAGAATGTGTTCAGGCGCAACGCCATTTTTAATTAATGTGGCGATGCGCTCTACAATAACGCGCGTTTTACCCGCCCCTGCCCCCGCCAATATTAAGAGCGCACCGTGTTGGTGCGCTGCTGCCTTCGCCTGCTCCTCGTTTAGCGTATGTGCCACTCACTGTACTGTAGCAGAGTGGACGATACTCAGCCAAATATTACTGCTTCACTTCAAGAATGCGTGTTGAGCGTCCGTACTTTTTGAAATACTCATCAAGCTGCGCCTCGTTCGTTATTGGTGTGTTCTTATTGTGCTCATCATAGACGACGCCAAGCGTAAGTGGTTTGTTTGGGTTAAACTTTTCTATGTCGACACAAACGACTGAGCTGCGGCCGTTACAGTCGACAAAGGTGTAGACGAGTATCTTGCCTTTAAATCCGGCGTCCTGTATCGCCTTGATATCCTTTGCAATTTGTTCTGGCGTGAGTTCTGGCGCTACTTCGCCTGAGTCATACTCCCAGTATGCGGTGCGGCCATTGAGGCCGTTTCTTTCTGTGCGAACGTTATCAATATTTCCATCTTTGTTTAGGTCAGTCCGCTCTGTTTGAGCTGGTGAGACACCGCGTCGCTCGATAATTGCAATCTTGCTTCCATCTTTCTGCGTCACCTCCGTATACTCAGCTGTTGGTCCGCAGGCTTTCTTTTCTGGAGGTACTTCTACTGGCGTTGGTTCAACGGGGCCGAGGTCAGAAAAGTTTCCACAATCAGTTGGAATGCCCGCGAGATATGTTTTGCCGTCAGCAGAGTACTCAAACAACACCGCTGGTGTATCAGCGCCTGTGTACTTGTATGGACCACGTGCTTCGTTGACGCCTCCAGATGGATTCTCGCCGTTCATCATCACGGGGATGCGCGAGCCGCTTTTGATGGTCCCGTCATTCGGTACCTTGCCGCTAAATCTATCAAGAATAGCTTCACGGTTTTCCTTCAAAGCTTGAAGAAACGCCGCCTTACGCTCAGGACTCCAGTTACCCTCACGCGCTAACTCGTCAGCCGCGCGCGCAATTAGTTTGTCGTAGTTTGCTGCAAAATATGCAGCGCGTTCAGCGAGTGTCTCGCCCGGGATGTATGGGTCGACGCCAAGCTTTGGAATCTCTTTTGCGGTCTCAGCTGCTTCAGCGCCTGGTGCGAGTGCGTCATGGAGGCGGGTGCCTGCAACACCCGCAACAAATGCAAACTTATGAGCACTTGCAGAGAGGTTAGCGCGCGCCACTTCGGAGTTGTATACATCGTTTTCCACGATGAGGTTAGAAATCCAAGCTGGAATTTCAGTTGATGCATTTCCAAGCCCTGCATAGTTCAATAGCTCTTGTACCGGGCTCATTCCAAATTCGATAGAACCGCCTATTGCAAGTGCAGTACCAGCCATACGTCCGGCGCCGACGCTTCTCTTTTTCCAATTTACATAGTTTCGTATTGTCTTGCCCTCAGGTGTTTCGCGGAAATCTACGTATGAAACACCATTCTTCTGTGCTTCAACGGCTGCACGCACCGCATTCTGTAATTTGATTTTGTTTTCTCCCGTGTTCATTGCTAGTTCTTGTAGCCATGGCACGAGCTTTGAGAATCCGTAACCGACAACTGCCGATACGGCGATACGCATCCAGTTATTAACGATAAAGTTCATAGCGAGTTCGCCACCCGCTGCGAGCATCTCTGGTGTAAGTACAATACCGGTTACAGCAAAGAATGCGCCGACAGCGAGCGCTCCGACGAGTGCTTTTTTCCCCCACTTGTCCCAGTGTCTGCGTGTACCCTCCCAGTACATGACGTGCTCTGCTGCAACTGCGCCCTTGGTTTGTGCAAGATAGTCGGTGTACGCGACAAGTGCCTTCTGGTACGCCTCAGGATTTTTAGACCGGTCCTTTCGCTTGAAATTAAGTTCGCGTTTAAGGTACTCAGCCTGCATGTCTGATACAGATTTTTCTTGGCGTGCTGTCATATATTCAAAAAAAGAGCCTGAGTACCTTTTGCACTCAGGCTCTAACACGATAGCACGCGCTTGTCAAAATGTCAAGCTTGCTTAACCTTGCATCTCAAGGCTTTTCTTTTGCATTTCTGCGTACGAGTTCATCGCACTTTCTTTCATATCCTGAAGATTAGCTGCAATTTGATTCTGTTCATGTGTATGTGCCCTGTCATAAAGGGCCTTAATAAAGTGTGCAATAGTAGAAAGGTTTTGAAATGCGTCAGAAAAGTTTTGTCGCTCGCGAGCTTTGGCACTTTTAGATGTTTTTGCATCTTTCACCGCTGCGTAGCTGTCATTCATTGACTGCACGAGCTCAGTAACGCGAGCAAAATATTCTCGCGCCGCAGATTCATAGTGCTCAAATTTTATGTCCTCAACTTTGGTTGCTATGTAAATACGCTCTCTGCGCTTATCCTGCTTTCCACCGAATCCTGGGAATGTTAGCTTCATACAATTATTTAACGTTTAACAAATCCATCAGGAGTGTAGGTGCCGGTGTCATCAGTGATGCCACGGTCTGCAAATCCTTCGGGTGCACTAAGCGAGCCATCACCCTTTATAGAGAATGCATCGTCAGGGCGAACAACGACTGAGTCTGGAGTGCCAGGAGCGAGGTCATTGCTTGGGTCGTACCAACCATTATCTCGTGCAAGCTGAATCAGCTTTTCAGGTGTGTCAGCATTAAGAAGTTGTTCAGCGAATGAACCTGGGGGAGGGTTTACACCCTGTGCCGCAGCCTGTTGCAACTGTTCTTGAAGTCGCTGAAGAATGCCTATCATCCCCTCTCCATCAGTTGGATATATCGTCGCGGTTTCAACCGGTGGTGTCACTGGAGCCTCAGGAGTAACTGGCGCTGATGCTGTGGGTGCTTCTGCTGGCGGAGCCGTTGGTGCTTCTGTTGGTGCAGCTGGCGCACCCTCTGGTGTCCCTACTGGGACATCAGCAGATGGACGCGGCAGGTCTCGTAACTGCTCCGCAGTGATTTCTGGCAGACCCTCTTGAGCTGGTCCTACGTCTACATAGTTACCGTTGATAAACTGATAGTGCTTTCCAGCGAAATTTAAATCTCTTGGCAATTCAGTAAGTGGAGGAGTTTCCGGTGCAGTCGGAGCAGCGTCAGCTGTTGTAGTTGCATCAGCCGTTGGTGCTCCGTCTGCCCACGGCATCTTACCCTCCATCAAATTACCTGTACCCGTTGAAACTGCATCTGCTCCCGCATTAATACCGTTTGTCAGTGTTTGATTTGTCCATGAAACGAAATCTTTAAGATCAGGTGTACCGTAGGTATCAATCGCGTCTGCCGCAATGTTACCTGTAACTGCCATGATCGCTGCAGTCAAAACTACTTGCAGTAAAAACTTCGGCCACGTTTGTTCGCGCATTCCAAACCTCTCGAGTATATTGTCGGTTACCATTCGTCTAAGTATTGGCCCAAGGAACATCGACAGAGTGATGCCAAGTGCTGATACCGGGTTAGCGAAGATCAAAGTGCTGACCGCAACCATTATTGCGGTCATAACTACCTGTCTGAAAACTCCCTTATACCAAGGGTATCGTTTCTCCGCTTTTTCGGTTCTGTCTTGGTTAGAGCCGAGTGCAACCCCCCTGGCTTTTTCTGTGGCTTCTTCTTGTGCTGGCGTCTGTTCGGGCGTTGGCGTAGCACCGGGAGTTTCCGATTCGGCGGCTTCGCTCTGATTCGGTTTTTTTGGACTAAGTTGTCCTCTGAACCATCTGCTCACCTTGATGCTTGTGTCCTTTAGCTCCTTTTCACCATAAGTCTCAAAAAGTTTTTTTGTCGCCATCTGCGATAGATTTCGCTCTTTTGCTTCCTCGTTCACATATGCAATTCGAGCGTTTTTTAGCTTTCCCCACTGCTCCCTAATGCCCGATAGAGGAATATCGGCCCGCGTCTTACCGAGTCTTGTAGTTATTCGTATACCGCCATTCTCGCCAATTTGATATACCTGAGCACTATTCAAGTTTGCTGCAAACTCACCAATTTGTGTAGCAACGGTCTTATTTCCAAGCGCAAGGTTATTTGCATACACTGCCCACAACTGCTGCGCGAGTTTGTTTTGAAAAATGCCGAGTTCGGCTTGGTATGTCTGCCACTTCTCGGAGCCACTCTCTATCTGTTCTGAGCTCCCGCCACTGGCAGCTACAACTTCGGGCGCAGATTCAGGACTAGGTTCAGATTGGCCGTTGCCGTACCGTGTAAAACCGTCTTGGACTGATGGTGTTTTGTTTCTGCGAAATTTCATACACGTATTATAGAGCCTTGAGGCGGATGGCTCTATTGTTTATATTTTAGCACTTGACAAAGGACTTGTCAAGAGGTATTTTCTATCCACGGCGACTTTTTTGGGTGGGTTGACTCATGGGCCCCCACTGGCTACACTGACCCTACCCCCGCTTTGCTGAACAACTGATTTTTGGCTCAACTGAGCCATATACTGAAAATCCGCTGGCACCCGAGGAGGAAAAAATATTAAGAAAACTGCATTTCATCCGCGCCTTGCATATATTGCAGCCGCCTTCATAGCCCTTTCATTACCGCTTTTTGCTCACGCCTTTACATTAGGTAGCCTGTGGACAGACGCCTCGAACGCGCTTAGTCCAGTCGCCCGCGCCTCAGAGGGGGTTATGGTTCACCAGGTCTCAGAAACGCCAGCGCTGAGCGCCCCCCTAAGCTCCTCCCCCAAGCAGACGGGAGCGTACAGTCTCGCCGTTTCAAACGACGTTGCCCTTGTGCCGCTCAGTGGACCAAAGGGTGGACCAGCCGACCTCGTTGAGGCGAAGCCAAAAGACTCAACCCAGATTTCTATATATGTAGTAAGAAAGGACGACACCCTCTCAGAAATCGCCAAGATGTACGACGTGACGCCAAACACTATTCTCTGGGCGAACGACCTTAATAGTGCAAAGCAGATTAAGCCCGGACAGACCCTCGTTATTCTCCCCGTGACTGGCATCCAGCACACCGTTAAAAAGGGTGAGACCGTCGCCGCCCTTGCAAAAAAGTATAAGGGAGAGGTGGACGATATACTCGACTATAACAATCTCGCCACCGAGAGTGCGCTTAAGGTTGGCGAAACCATACTTATCCCCTACGGCGTTGAGCCAGCAGTTATCTCAGTCTCGACCGGTGCCGTGAACACACAGTATAGCGGGCCGAGCCTTATCGGCTACTTCCTCCGCCCTCTTATTGGTGGCACACGAACGCGCGGTATCCATGGACACAACGGCGTCGACCTAGGTTCAAAGACGGGCACCAACGTACTTGCGTCTGCGGCGGGCACCGTTATCGTCAGTCGAGCGTACGGATACAATGGTGGCTACGGGCAGTACATCGTTATCGAGCATCCGAACGGCACACAAACCCTCTACGGCCACCTTTCACAGAATTATGTACAAGCTGGAGACACGGTTGGACAGGGCTCAGTCATCGGTGCGGTCGGCTCGACCGGCCGTTCGACCGGCCCACACCTCCACTTCGAGATCCGCGGAGCCGCAAATCCGTTTTAAATAAAAATACTAGGCTCGTGAGGTATCTGCCGTTTTGTGCAGGGTCGCACGAATCGCAGCAGTCATGGGCGCCACTGTGTGCTCGTGGTCTGTATTCAGACGTCTCTCTGCTTCGGTGACGGGAATGTTGTAAAAAGCAGCGACCTGCGATGGTCGAAACATTTTTTCAAATCGCGCGACGAGAGCGCCGTCTGTCATTACTGTAGTGTATCGCGTCGCACACGCTTACGCGGTGCATCTTCTGGGACGACTGCAGGCGTTTTTCCTTTTACAATCGCGTCGGCGCCAGCGCGACCAAACGTGTGTATGAGGTGATACAGAATTGATTTTCTTTCTTCGTCCTGTACACGAATCGGCTGTTCAAAATCTTTCATTTATTTTACTCGGTCTGTCTCGACGAGGATCTTTTCTTCAGGCGCCACCTCTACTGCCTTCGCTGCTTTAAGATATGCGTCGTATGCGACGTCTCTGCCGCCATTTCTGACGAGGTCGTTATAGCGGCTGCCAGGATTATTATCAAGATGTGCAAAGAAGTCTGCTCGAGTGTATGCGTTTTGTTTTTCTGGCATAAGTTTTTATTATAGGTGCACTATACGCGTGCCGGCTGCCCCGTGTCAACCAAGCTTGATTTTGGGTCGATATTGGAGCGCTTCAAGAACGTGCTCTACGGTAACGTCAGCATCTTGTGCAAGGTCGGCGATGGTGCGGGCGAGGCGGAGTATGCGGTGATATGAGCGCGGACTTAAGTTAAGCGACGTCGCCGCTTTGGTGAGCTGTGCCCGCGCGTCCTCGGTGATGCCGATGCGGCTGTCTAAATGTTTTGAGGCGAGTTCTGCGTTTGTGGTGGCACGTGTTTTTAAATTCACCATTCTTTTTTTCTGTGTGGCGCGCGCTGCCTCGATTCGTGCGCGGATACTCGCT
>JBDKFU010000011.1:0-9343 GCA_039798565.1 Candidatus Parcubacteria bacterium | reverse complement strand
CTTGAACGAGCAACAAGCACGGCCCCCGCCGCGGTAGCGGCGGGGACATCACCCGGACTTCTGCCGTGGTTTGCGGGGCTCGCAGGTATTATGTTAGTCGCGGGAATTGCACTTTTTTCGGTCACAAAGCCGGCCGGCACAGGGTACACTATAGAAGAAGAATCATGAAAACAGCAGTAGTTACAGGCGGTGCGGGTTTTGTCGGCTCACACCTGTGTGCTCGTTTGCTTAAAGATGGCTACAAAGTCATCTCACTTGATAACTATTTTACTGGCTCCAAAGACAATCATGTTGAAGGTGTTGAATATCGAGAAGGTCACACCAAAGATATTGCGCGTCACATTTCTGAAACACCCGATATCGTGTATCACCTGGGCGAGTATTCTCGAATTGAGAGGAGTTTGTCAGAACCTGATGTCGTGTGGGATTTAAATATTGCAGGTACATTTGGAGTTGTGGAATTTTGGAGGAAGACGAAATGTAAGTTGGTTTATGCAGGCTCATCGACAAAATTTGTTGGACCTCGCGACGATGGTGTTGAAGGGAGGGATCGTGCGCCGTATACGTGGGCCAAGGCTGCTAATTCTGAACTGGTACGTAACTACGGCAGATGGTTTGATCTCCCGTACTCCATCACGTATTTCTACAACGTGTATGGCCCTGGCGAGCGTGCCGGCTGGCGAGGAGGATACGGCACCGTAATTCAAACCTTTATTGAGGCAGCTAAAAGTGCTAAAAAATGTGAGGTCAACGGGACAGGTGAACAAACGCGTGCATTCACTCACGTTGATGACACCATAGACGCCATAGTACTTGTGGGCGAAAAAGGTGTAGCTGACGACTATCCCATTTCAGCGCACGAGGTGTACTCGCTCCTTGATGTCGTCAAGATGGTAGGATGTGAGCCCGAGTTTCATCCGGCGACTAAAAGCACTCGTTCAAGTGGCGCAGAGGATACATCGAAAATTGAGGCACTCGGTTGGACACAGAAACACACACTTACTGAATATATCGCGAGTGTACTAGAAAAAAAATGAAAAAGATTTTGATATTTTCACTCGCATACTATCCAAATGCCGTGAGCGGAGCTGAGGGGGCGATTAAAGAAATTACCGACCGTATCAGTGACATTGAATTTCATATGGTGACGTTGCGGTTTGATCCTGCGCAGCCGCGAGTAGAAAAAATAGGTAATGTACAGATACATCGCGTTGGATACTCGAGTGCGCGGATCTGGAAGATACTTTTTGTCCCACTTGCAACATTGAAGGGCCTCGCACTCCACCGCGCGCACCGCTTTGATGCACTTTGGAGCGTGATGACCTATATGCTTTTCCCGGTGGTTTTTATGAAGTTTTTTGCTCGAGTTCCGCACATTCTAACCCTCCAGGATGGAGATGCGTATGAGAAGGTGTTTGAGCGGTGGTTTATACGCCCAGTGGCCCCATTTCTTGATCGAGGTTTTAGAACCGCCGCTGCCGTACAGGCGATTTCATCATTTTTAGCTGAGTGGCCAAAAAAGCGAGGATACACGGGTGCTGTTGAACTTATCTATAACGGCGCTAATCCAAAGAATCTTGCAGAAGAGTATTCTATCGATGAGGCGCGTGCACTTGCAGAGAAGTGGGGGAAAAAGCCCGGAGACATATTTCTTTTGAATGCGTCACGGTTTGTGTACCAAAAGGCGAACGACGTGACGGTGCGCGCGCTCCCACTATTACCGGCGCATGTAAAACTGGTGTTGGTGGGTGATGGTCCAGATGAGCAGATGCTTCGTGACCTCGCACAAGAACTTGGCGTTACCGACCGGCTCATTATCACGGGCCGTGTAGACCGCTATGATGTGCCCAAGTACAGAAACCGCACGTTTGCTGATATTTTTGTTTGCCCGTCACGCTCTGAGGGTCTTCAAATGTCATCGTTATCTGCCATGGCGGGGTATCTGCCAGTTGTGTCGACACAGGCGGGCGGGCTCGCAGAGTACATCTGGGATGAGGCGCATAATCCAGGAAAGCCAAAGACCGCGTGGGTGGTAGATCCAGACTCGCCAGAACAGATTGCATCTGCGGTCAAAGAGATTATTGCGCATCCTGACGAAGTAAAGAAAATCACTGAAGCAAATCGCGCGATGATACTCAAGACGTACAACTGGGACAACATTGCAGTTGAAATGCGCGAACGTGTATTTAGGCCTGTGGTAGGGTAGACGTATGGACGATATCCCGTCGCTACTTGAGAAGGCAGTCCGCATAGCGGTTGTTGCACATGAGGGGCAAAAGCGAAAAGATGGACCGCCCTACATCATTCACCCCTTTGGCATCGCGCTGAAACTTGCAAAATATGATTTTTCAGACACGGTTATTGCTGCGGCACTGGTGCATGACGTGCTCGAGGACACTGACTATCCTCCAGACAAAATGCGCACGGAGCTTGGCGAGGAGGTGTGGGCGATTGTACAGTCGGTGACGAACGATGACTCGCTTGGTTGGGAGGAGAAGAAGCTAAAGTATGTAGAAACGGTCCGTGCAGGCTCTGACGATGCGAAGGCAGTTGCTACTGCAGACAAAATTCATAACATGGAGAGTCTGGTGATGGCGTACCAAGAACATGGTGAGGCGCTGTGGACGAAGTTTAATGCAAACAAAGAAAAGAAGCTGTGGTTTGAAGAAAAGATGCTCGCCATGCTGAAAGAGTCGTGGAATCACCCCATGATTCAAGAATACGAAACCCTCGTCTCCTGGATGCGCACCGCCTAATGGAGGCCGATTTGGCGCTTTTTTTCGTCGTCACTGCGGAGTTGATCACGCTCTTGTATATATGCTTCGCGGACGCTGCTAGGTAGGGCGGAATCGTTAAGGACCGATACAAGAACTTCTGCCCAGAACCGTACGCGAGCGGCGTTCAGCAGTTTTAAATTACCCTCTACAGAGTTTAGCGTTCGCGTGTAGTACCAGAGTATTTCACCAAGGCGAAACACACGCATGAGTTTCAGCGCCAAGACCTCCTCCTCGCCACGGTTTAAACGCACATACTCAATAAGTGCGTCGGCGAGTGGTGGATTGTAGAGCACCATAAAATTGATAAATCGAGCCCAGCCCTCATACTTATTGCCAAAGCGAATCGATGAGTGATCGAGGAGATAGATAGCACCGTCTCGAATGCGGATGTTGTGCGGTACAAAGTCGACGTGGACAAGAAAGTTCCCATACCGGTCGATTGTTGTCGCGTGGCGCGAGAGTACTCCCAGGGCCGCTTCGAGAGTTTCTATAAGTTCCGGAGCGACTTTTGCGGCGCGTATATTTGAAACAAAGTCAGCAAAAAGTGTGTGGTACCCAGAGCTGTCGATGGGCGCAACCACGCGAGAAATTTCTTGCACGTGCGTATACGTCGTAGCATGCGCGGACTCCTGTGCTTTGAATGCTGAAAGAGCAAAAGCAAATTGTTCTTTCAGTGGTCGTTCAAGAAAGGTGCAGGCCTGCTCGATAAACTCGGTGACAACGATGGTAAAACCATCACGCGTACCAAAATACAAAATGCTTGGTGATTGAAAGGCTTGATACGCAAAATGAATGGAGTGGAGGAGTGTCCGTGCTTTCTGTTCATGTGCCAGCTCGCGAATGCCTGCAGTATCACGAGTTGCTTTTATGATGACGCGCAGCCCGTCTGATTTTCTATGTCCGACGAGTATTAGTTTGCGACCGTGCTCCGTAGTAACCGCCTGCATCAGGTGGCGCTCACCAGAGAGGTGTGGCTGGTCATGCTCGAGCGTGTATCCAAGCGCATCGAGGATTGGTGTAACTGTCGAAAGTTCGTTTTCGACGTATGCCTTCCAGGTGCTTTGTGTGGTTGTACTCATAGACCTAGTGTGTGCAGATGTGTCTCCCAGTCGTGTTCATATGCGCGAAGGGCCCCCACCGGATATTCGTCGAGCGGTAGTATTTCTGGACGTGGGTTGGGTACTTCTAAAACAACTTTTCTTGCGCGCAGCATTGAGGTACTCTCAAGAAACTTTCGCAGAATGGTGGTTTGTACCCACTCATGCGCCGCGACATCACCGACAACAAAAAAAGCTTTCGTCTTCACCAGATAAGAGGCGAGAATAAAAGGTAGTTCTGTAGAGGCTCCGTTCATAACCAGCACCAGCTCAGCATCGCGGGCGCTTTGCATAAATGCCCGCAGGTAGCGATACAGTCGTGTGAGGAGGGGTGCTCGTTTATCGATGGCGACAATGGTCACCCCTGCTATTTCAACGGGGAGACGTCCATACGTGACCACGGTGACCGTATGGTGCTCTCTGAGGCGTTCTGCCAGTGTTCGCACGTACTCAGCGAGCGGGGCCACGTCAGGCGGGTAGAGGGGGGTGCAAATGGCTACTCTCATGGCTATACGTACTGTATCACTAGGGTTGCTGTAACGAGTTTGACCTCACCCAAGTAGTATTCTCGAGTAGGAGACCCGCCCCCGTACGGGGGCGGTGTTTGTTATAGTGCCACTATGAACCCACGAGTATTGATCGCCACAGGGCTCTATCCGCCAGAGATAGGCGGCCCAGCCACATACTCACGGCTGTTAGAAACGCGTCTTGGCGCACATGGGTTTTTCGTGAGTGTTCTCCCGTTTAGTCGTGCAAGAAAATACTGGCGGGGTGTCCGACATGTGGTGTATGCCTTTTTACTTTTACGTGCGGTGCGTCACCACGATGTCATCTATGCGCAAGATACACTCTCGGTTGGACTGCCCGCATATTTGGTGCACCTCGTTACCAGAAAGCGTTTTGTACTTCGTGTTCCCGGTGACCATGCGTGGGAGCAAGGAGTACAACGATTTAAAGTTTCAGAATTGTTGGACACGTTTCCTGTTTGGAGTTGGCAGTGGAATCCATTGCTCATGCTGATGCGGATGCTTCAGCTGCGCGTGGTTCGTGCGGCGAGCGCTGTGGTGGTGCCCAGTGCATATCTCGCGCGGATTGTTGCGTCGTGGGGAGTGCGCGCAGACCGCATCCATGTGGTGTACAACGGTGTCACCGTTGAGGATGTAGGTACTCGAGAAGTAATTCGTGGCATGCTCCATTTTGAAGGAAAGCTCATCATCTCCGTTGGACGCTTGGTGCCGTGGAAAGGGTTTGATACCGTCATTCGAGTTTTTGCGAGCTTAAAAAAGAAGCACCCCGATTTAACGTTGTTTATCGTCGGTTCAGGGCCTGAAGAGGGGCGACTCATGGCTCTCGCACAAGCAAAAAAAGTTGAATCGTCAGTTATTTTTGCGGGCTCGGTTGACCGTGATGCGCTGCTTCGCTATTTGAAAGCCGCAGATATTTTTGTACTGAACACTTCATATGAAGGCTTGTCGCATTTGGTTTTAGAAACGATGTCGGTCGGTACGCCGATTGTGACCACGAGTGTTGGTGGTAATGGCGAAGTTATTACAGACGGCGTTGACGGCTATTTAGTAAAACCAAACTCAATGCCACAGCTTGAGAAAAGAATAGAAGAATTACTCTCAAGTAAAGCTGTCTATGACCGTATACGACGCGCGGCGCTCTCGCGAGTACAGCGTTTTAACGATGATGATACGGTACGAGAGACGGCTCAGGTACTTGCTCTCCACAAATAACAGTATGCGCGTCCTCATGCTCTCGACTGATAGCAACATGCTCGACACGAGCTCGCGAGTGTATCGGCGCACGCGAGCCTATGCAGACCTCGTTGAATCAATAGTGGTAGTGTTGGTGGGTAGTGGGCAGGCGTTTGATCGAACAGATGGAAAGGTGCGAGTGATTCGATTTGCTGCATCTAATAAAATCGTTGCACTTTTTGCATTGTGGTTTCAACTGCCAGCATTTGCATGGAGCGAGAAAATCGATATCGTGACGACGCAGGACCCTCTGTGGTGCGGCCTGTTGGGTGTGCGTGTTAAACAAAAAAATAGAATACCGCTCCAGGTGCAGATACACACTGATTTTCGAAACCCCCAGTACATGCATGAATCGCTCATGCGCCGCATTGAAAGTGTATTGCCGCCGTACGTACTTCGCCGTGCATCCAGTGTCCGTATCGTGTCAGAGCGTATGCGTGCTGATGCTGAGCGCCTCAGTCGAGCGCCAGTGCGCACGCTCCCCGTTATGATTGATGTTGATTCAGATGGGGTGACCGCGAGGCCGAGTGAGTATGGGGCGTATCCAATTGCGCTTATGGTGTGCCGATTGGTCCGTGAAAAGAATGTTGCTGTCGCGATTGAAGCACTTTCGACTTTATCCGATATGCACCTCTATATTGTTGGTGATGGGCCACTGCGCGCCACGTTAGAAGAAAAAGCTCGTGTAAGCGGCGTGGCACATCGTGTACATTTTCTTGGATGGAAACAAACGGTACGCCCATATTTTGAACATGCTTCGTGCTTTTTATCGCTTTCTGCATATGAGGGGTACGGCCTTTCGCTCGCCGAGGCGGCACTCTTTGGGTGCCCCATTATCGCGACTGATGCGGGGCTTGCAGGGGCAGAATTAAGGGATCAGGAGCATGTGACGCTGGTCAACGCACACAAGTATGACGTACGTATGGCTCTCAAATCAGTCGTTGAAAATGCAGAGGCGGCGTCTGTTCGAGCACGGGCAGCTCGGGCAGCCATTGAGAGTGTCCGCTTACCGCCCGCTGTATACGCCGAGCGCTACGTCGGTCTTTTGAGTGAGTGTCTCCTTGATACAATGCACAGATGAAAGTCGGTTTCATAGGACAGGGATTTATCGGAAAGAACTATGCCGACGATTTTGAAAATCGTGGATTGAACGTTGTCCGTTACTCGCTTGAAAGCCCGTATGTTGAAAATAGAGCGCTCATTCCTGAGTGTGACTTTGTGTTCATTGCGGTGCCCACGCCGACGACCGCACGCGGGTTTGATGACTCTATCGTACGTTCTGCTATCGAGAGCACGCGCGACGGCGCTGTGATAATCGTTAAATCAACGCTGATTCCGGGCACGACTGAGTCATTGCAAGAGACGTACCATACTCGAACGATTATGCATTCGCCAGAATTTCTTCGAGAAAAGACAGCGGCATATGACGCCGCGCATCCGGAGAGAAATATTATCGGCATCGCGCGTGAGGCTGATCGTTCGCATGCTGAACATGCGCTGTCGCTTATGGCGCCCGCGCCGTACACGGCGATTGTCCCGGCGCGTACTGCAGAGCTCGTGAAGTATGCAGGAAATTGTTTTTTGGCGACGAAGGTTGTGTTTATGAATCTGCTCCACGACATGGCGACGCGCGAGGGTGTCGATTGGTCACAGTTTCGTGAGGCGCTTATTCGCGATCCACGCATCGGTGAGAGTCATACTGAACCCGTCCATGAGTCAGGGCACGGCGGGCAGTCAGGGCGTGGGGCAGGTGGGCATTGTTTCATTAAGGATTTTGCAGCATTCCGGGCGCACTATGAGTCGCGCCTTCCGGCTGACCATGCAGGCATACAGGCGCTTCGCGCCATCGAGGAGAAAAATATTGACCTCCTTCGCATGAGTAGCAAAGATCTCGATTTATTAGAGGCGGTCTACGGCGTATGAAATTGCTCATCGTGTGTCAGACCGTGGATAGTGAGCATCAAAATCTTGGCTTTTTTGTTCGTTGGATAGCTGAGTTTGCACAACACTGTACCCAGGTTACAGTAATTGCAAATTCTATTGGTTCATTTGAATTACCAAAAAATGTAACCGTGTATTCTCTGGGGAAGGAGAACGGCGCATCAAGAATACGTCGGTATGCTCGCTTTTTTACTTTGCTTTGGAATCACCGGGCAGAATACGATACGGTGTTTGTACATATGATTGTTGAGTACATTTTGGCAGCCGGCATTTTTTGGCGGCTGTTTGGAAAGAGAATCACGCTCTGGTATGTGCACGGTTCTGTGTCATGGCGACTTCGCGGTGCACTCATGCTTGCGCATGCTGCCTGTTCCATAAATGCAGAAAGTCTCCGGATTAAGAGCTCTAAGGTGCATTTTGTCGGTCACGGGATAGATACAGAATTTTTTAAACCCATTCCGCTCAATGCGCACGACGAGTATCATGTCGTCAGTCATGGTCGCTTGTCTCGCGCAAAACATATCGAGAGTATTGTTGACGCTGTTTCCATGCTCAAAAAAGAATTTGGAATGAAGGCGCGCCTCACGGTGATTGGCGGCCCAATTACTGATGACGATTTGGCATACACGGCGATGTTACACAAAAAGTGCGAGTTTTTATCATGGGTGAGTATTGTGGGCCCTAAAAATCAGGTGTATGTACGTGATGCACTTCAAACTGCTGACATTATGATTAATGCTTCGACCACTGGATCAGTCGACAAAGCAGTACTTGAGGCGATGTCGAGCGGTGTGCTCGTCGTCACCTCAAATGTTGCTTTTCGCGATATGTTGAGTCCTTTTGCACTGTTTAGTCAAAAGGCGGATGCGGCTCATCTTGCGCTTACAGCGCACAAAGCGCTCATAGCGGAAAATGCAGCGTCTGTTCGAACCGCACTCCGCGAGCTCATTCAAAAGGAGCATGCACTTCCGGTGTGTATCGAGCGCGTGGTGTCCCGTATGCAACCATCATCATATGCTCGATGAACTAAAAAAAATCGTTAAGGCCTTTGTATACTATCGGCAGGGATTTTCGTACCTGTACTGGCGATACGTCGCTGCGCCCCGCATCCTGCGCGCAGGCGTGCTCGAGCGTCAGATAACACGTGACGATCTCTCAGTGCACATGTTATTTGGTACCCGAGACTTTTTACTCGCGCTGTGGTCATTGGCGAGTTGGTATAGTGCGTCTTCAGTGCATGGACGGCTCTTTCTTCATTCAGACGGCACCCTCACAGCCAAAGATAAGGCGATACTACGGAGACTGTTCCCATCACATACGTGTATTGATGCGCGTGACGTGGTGCAGAGTCACGGTGATTTTTTTAAAGCGCATCCCACACTGTTACAGTTTCGTACTGAGTACAAAAAATTTCAAGCAAAGAAATTGCTCGACCCGTACCTATCTTCAGGCGCTCGGTACCGGTTACTATTGGACTCTGACATGCTGTGGTTTAAAAACCCTATCGAGCTTTGGACTGCACTCGATGCTGGTCTTCCGCGCGCGCTCATGATGGACGATGGGGCAGGGCCGCACTCGTATGTTGTCTTTAAAGATGGTACGCGACTGTCAGAAGAGGTAGCGAAATTTAATTCAGGCATCACGTTTTATCGCGAGGATCAGTTTTCTGTCGACGCTCTCACCGCGTACATTAATTCGATTGATTGGAAGCATGCAAAATTTACTGACCAGGCGGCATACGCCACCATGTTTATGCCTGCGGTAGAGC
>JBDKFU010000010.1:0-7522 GCA_039798565.1 Candidatus Parcubacteria bacterium | reverse complement strand
TGCACTTCTCGAAAATTTTACACGAGTTTTGCCGCGAGACATCGTGGTGCCTCTTGACTCATCCAACTTGCAGCCGAGCGAGTTAGTGAGTACAATACTACCCACACTACCCACACGACGTCATGCCTGAAAAACACATACTCCTTCAAGAAGATGCAGATGCCGTTCGGCAGGAACTGTTGAACTTAGATAGGGAAATTCGCCAGCTCGGGGAGGAGCAGGGAGTCGCACGTTCACAATCAACTGAAGCCTTCGGTCATGATGATGCGAGTCAAGAGGCGGTTACACAGGCGCGCACCGTCAAGTTATCTCGAGTTGCGACTTTGCGGGGTATTTTACGGGGCGCATTAATTGCGCCTCGTCCAGCTCCTTCGTGTAAGGTCGGGGTCGGCCATGTCGTTGCATTAAGCGATGGTCGAAAGATAAAGGTAACAGGTACGTTCTCTATGGCAAATTTCGGTATTCCCACGGTCTCTATGTCCGCTCCGCTTGGGAGGGTGCTTATTGGCAGTAGCGTCGGCGATGAAATTTCTATAGGGCCAAAGCGGGTAGTTATACAAAGTGCATCATAGTGCGACAATTGACGATTGCTCCCGAATTTGGTATCTTGAAAGAAGCCCCCCGAGGGCTTTTTTCATAAGGAAGGTCGGGAGGGTATACTAAAACTATGGGAGCATTCATCCAGTATCTTCGCGATGTACGCAGCGAGTTGACCCACGTGTCGTGGCCAACCACCGCGCAGGCTATCGCTTATACAGCGCTCGTTATTCTTATTTCGGTTATCGTGGCACTCATTTTGAGCGCATCTGACTTTGTCTTTACCTTCGGCCTCGAACAACTTTTGAATCAATAATATGACAAAACAATCTACAGGCATGCGCGCGTGGTACGCAGTCCACACCTACTCAGGATACGAAAACGCCGTCATGCGTAACTTGAAGCAGCGCATCGAGTCGTTGGGTATGCAGGACAAGATTTTTGATGTGGTTATTCCAACCGAGAAAAAAATAAAAGTAACAGGCGGCAAGCGTCAGACGGTGGATGAAAAGATTTATCCCGGCTACATCCTTGTCGACATGATTGTGGACGACGACAGTTGGTTTTTGGTTCGTAACACGCCACGCGTGACAGGCTTCGTTGGTGCAGGCACGACCCCGGTTCCACTCACTGAAGAGGAGATGGGCGTCTTGTTTAAGCGCATGACGACTGACACGGCGAAGCACAAGATTGATTTCTCATTGCACGAGCCTGTCGTTATTGTTGATGGTCCGTTTAAAGACTTAGAGGGTAAGGTGGGCGAGATAGATGAGGTGAAGGGCAAGATTAAGGTCCTCGTATCTATGTTCGGTCGCGAGACGCCAGTCGAGTTGGATTTCTTGCAGGTCCGTAAAATATAAGTATACTAACATCACTATGGCTAAGGTTGTAAAAAAGATAAAACTTCAGATTGCGGCAGGAAAAGCGACTCCAGCGCCACCAGTTGGTACTGTGCTCGGCCCCGCAGGTGTAAACATCGGTGCCTTTGTTAAGGAGTTCAACGATCGCACCAAGGACATGGGTGGCGACATTATCCCTGTTGAAATGTCAGTGATGGATGACCGTTCATTCTCCTTTATCTTGAAGGTGTCTCCGGCGTCTCGCCTCGTCTTGAAGTATGCAGGCATCGAAAAAGGGAGCGGCAAGGTCCCGTCTGTTAAGGCAGGTAAAATCACCAAAGCGCAGCTCTCTGAAATCGCGACAAAGAAAATGCCGGACTTAAACACGACCGACCAAGCACAAGCAGAAAAGATTATCGCCGGCACCGCCCGATCGATGGGAGTGGACATTGTGTAGCTATGGCGCAGTCTGAAGCGAACCCAAGGTCGCGTATGGCCTCTGGTCGTGCAATGTCTAAGCTATTGCGCACGCTTGCAAGTAAAATCACCAATCCACGTTTTGATGTTGTGGAGATTCAAATCACAAACAAAGATGGACGCCCTGGCGCGGAGTTTTTTGGCCAGACGGTGGGCAAGAAGCGGGGCCATGGCCCCCTTATTCTTGCAGAAGAGGTGCGAGCTACGTTTGAAGTAGATGACAAGAATAATGTTCGTGTGGCACACTCTAAGTCTCTCCCAGTCTTTTCGATGAAGAAGCAAAATGCAAAAAATAAATGATCGAGAGAGGGTAGCGCGGGCGCTCGTGTTACGGCAGGTGGTGGCTAAGGAGGCAAAGAAACATCAGCATGTCGCTTTGGATATTGAATTTTCTCCGGACAAGGAGTCAGGAGAGCGCGCACGTATCAAAAGCAGATTTTTTAAACCAGCACATGAAGGTGCGGCGTGGAGCGAGCCACACGAGATGCAAATGTTAGTAAAACTGACGCCTGAGGGATTCCCGCTCGTCACAACAGAGTCAGTGAGACGAGTACCAGAAAAACATGGAGGAGTTAAAGAACACATCGGTGTCCGCGAGCGTGGCACTCCACACCACAGTAAGCTCTAACTATCGTTCTAGCGTAACCCACGAGTAGGTGAGTCCATTGTGCTCGTGTTTCTCTTCGGAGATTTTTTTTGTGAACAGGTGTTCGTATTCTGGAAAGAATGAGTCAGCTTCTCGTTCGTCGTCAATAAGTGTCAGTTCAAGACGATCAACGCGGGGGAGTGCTTCTGCATAGAGCTGTGCGCCACCGCCAATGTGGATTTCTTCTTGATCTATTTCTCTTGCTTTTTCAAGCGCCTCGTCTAGCGAGTGTACAACGATAACGCCTTCAGGTGCTGCGTAGTTTGTGTCTCGTGTAATCACGATGTTAGTGCGTCCGGGGAGTGGCTTTTTTAGATATTCCAGGATAGATTCAAAGGTCTTTCGCCCCAGTATGACTGGGTGACCCATGGTGAGCGTCTTAAAACGCTTCATGTCATCAGGGATATGCCACAACAGCTTGCCGTTCATACCCAGCGCTCGCTTATCCTTACTTATAGCGACGACGATGACTATGCGTGGTTTTTGAGACATGTTTGGAGGCTGACTCCAGTAACTATATACTATATGCATGGCTATCAAAGCGGGCATTTTTGGAGACTCAACTGACATTGCGGTGCGGTACATACCGAGCTACAAAAAACTAGCAAAAATGGTGAAGCATTGGAAGGAGCTCGGACTGAGGATAGTGCTCACGAGCGGAACGTGGGACTTGTTTCATATCGGGCACGCAGAATATTTGAAGCGAGCCAGGGAGCACGGCGATCTACTTATCGTCGGCGTTGATAGCGATGAAAAAGTTAAAGCACGAAAAGGCCCACACCGTCCCGTCGTACCAGAGAATGAGCGCGTCGAAATACTGTGCCACCTGCGGCATGTAGACGTCGTCACGCTGAAGCCCTTAAGTGAGAAAGCAAACGAGCTCATCAAACTGATTAGGCCCGACGTGCTCATCATGTCGGAGTCAACCAATCATAAAGCCGCAGATGTTAAAGAAAAGAAGAAATACGCGCGCAAGGTTATTTTGATGAAGCCACAAGCGTCGACATCAACGAGTGCAAAGGTGCGACTCCTCCACGTAAGCGGTGCCGACCGTTTTGCAAAAGAGGTTGCAAACAGAATCCCAGGACTTATGGAAGAGGTGATGGAGAGCCTTGCAAAGAAATAGCATGAAGACGCTAGTCGCGTTTGTCCCAGTACTCCACGAGGGGTATAGAACATTTTTTACCAAACATGAGGGGCCTAAAGAGCTGTACATTTTAGGGAAGTCACTCACCAATACCTATAAACCGCTCACGAAAGAAATCCGTCAGCTTGACCCCGCCCTCATGCAAAAGGCGATAGAGGCACTTGGTATTTTTGAGCGCGTTGAAATTTTAGAAGAATCAAATGTGGAGGTGCTTGCAAGTAGCGGGCACGAAATTATTTTTGCTGACGAAGATATTTCTCGACAAGTCGCAGAAAAGTATTTTACGAATGCGAACGTCGTGTTCGATTCAATATTTCTGCGATGGGATAAAAAGAATGCAGAAGCAGAGAAGGAGCTCCAGCCCGATAGGCGAGTTACCAAGGACGAATTTCACCGCGAAGTGATGAGGCGGGCAGAGAGCGAAGCGTTAAAAAGCTCTGATAATTGGCGCCATGTTGGGGCCGCTCTCGTCAAAGATGGACAAATCATCACAGTTGTACATAATCACCATGTACCCTCAGAGCATTCTCCATATGTTAACGGGGACCCGCGCAGTAACTGGAGTCGCGGCGTTAATATGGAGCTTGCGACCGGCTTTCATGCTGAGGCGAGTATTATCGCAGACGCCGCAAAGCGTGGCATTTCCTTAGAAGGCGCAGACTTGTATGTCACCGTTTTTCCGTGTCCGCCGTGTTCTAAATTAATCGCGTATTCAGGAATTAAAACACTCTACTGCGGTGGGGGTAATTCGATCTTGGATGCTGAGGAGGTAATGAAGTCTCGAGGCATCGAGATTGTATACGTCGAGTAGTTAGTCCGCCTTTTTGCTGATGGGGAGGCGCACACCTTGATGATTCGGGTCGTCGACGTTTGGTTCTATAAGTTGTGCGTGGATATGCGCGACACTGTTTTTTAGATTTGCGTGTTTACCAAAGCGCATCGCGAGTGCGCCGCCCATAACACTACGTTCTTTGATGATTTCTCCTGTTATGGTGATGAGTTCGGCGCCCTCCTCTGCAGTTAAATCTTCTATTCTTTCTGCATGACGTTTAAGGACTATAAGAAAGTGCTGTTTAGTGCCATCGTATGGCCATGCACTCTCTGTAAATATCCAATGCGCGCCTTCTTTTAAAATAGGCTTCGAGTGGTATTTCAAAAAGTTTTCAGTGCAGAATGGGCAGACACCGTCTTTGATTATTTGCTCATACACCGCGCGCTGTTCTTCTGAGCGTGTGTTGTTCGGATTTACAAATGTGTTGTCCATAGTTAGGTATTTGGATTATTCTTTGCAATAGAAAACTTGATGTCCGCCATATTTGGGTTTTCAACATCTGGCTCGATAAGGTGCGCGTGGATGTGTGAGATACTGTTTTTTAACTTTGGATGGTTACCAAAGCGTATCGCCATGGCTCCCCCCGTTATACCTTCTTTTTGGCATACGCGGCGGAACATACCGATAAGCTCTGCGCCCTCGATATCAGTAAGATCGCTTAAGATAGAAACGTGACGTTTGAGTATTGCAACGTAGTGCCGCTTTGAGCCCGCGTATGGCCACCCGTTTGTGGTGAGTGTCCAGTAGGCACCTTTTTCAAGAATCTCTCCTTTGTATCGTGACTGCAAATGCTCGGGGCAGAAGGGGCAGATACCATCGTCCGCGGCCTCCTGCATGACGCGGCGCTGTTCTGCAGAACGTGTGTTTGCAGGCCGCACGACCAACTTTCTATCAACGCCAGTTTCAACCATACTACACGGCGACCGGGATATCTTTTATCGGTGGGTGTGGGTCGTAGTCGGTGAGTTCAAAGTCTTCAGAACGAAATGCAAAGATGTCATCTTTTTTATTTATCATCGTGACGGTAGGGAGGGCCTTCGGTTCGCGCTTCAATAATTCTTCTACGTTCGGGATTTGGTCAACATAGATGTGCGCGTCTGAAACTGAGTGCACAAACTCGTACGGCTCGGTGCCGGTGACATGTGCAAACATCATAAGAAGCGCGGTGTACTGGATGAGGTTTGATGGCACGCCCACCGGATAGTCGCCTGAGCGCTGGAACATGTGTAGGGTCAGTTTGTTGTCGACGATGCGAAGGTGTATCCAGCCGTGGCAGGGACATACCACCACCTTTTGCTGTTTGCCGGTGCCGCGGATAATATACTGCGGTATCCATGGCGTGATGAAGTGCGTACGCAGATGTGGAAACTCAATCATCTGCTCAACGATATTTTTTATTTGATTGTACGACGTACCTTCTGACGTGGGGAAGTCATGGAATGCTGCGCCATACGAGCCGGGGCCAAGATCGCCGACCTCAAGGCCACGTTTCGCCGCTTTTTCTGGCGTGCCCCATGCGGTCCAGAATTTACATCCAAAACTTTCAAGCTCTTCGAGCGTCCGCGCACCATTTATAAATGCGCAGATTTCTCCGATAGATCCTTTCCAAAACCCCTTCACACTCCGCTCAGTGATCATGGGGAAGCCGTTCTCGAGTTTGTAGTGCAAAGGTGGCGGCGCGATAACCATGAGTGCGTCGACGCCTTGCTGACTCTTAACTCGCACGCCGTTATCGAGAATGTACTTCAGGTTGTCGCGATATTGTGTGTCAGGTGTACGGTCAGAGAAGGGTTTCATATAGAAATAGTACCCCGAGTGGGGCAATGCTACAATCTGGGCATGGATTTTGATGAATATCAGACGTTGGCCTCCAAAACTGCGCAGTATCCCTTCGCGGACAAAAACCAGATTCTCATGTATTTGTGCCTCGGGCTCGCTGGCGAGTCTGGAGAGGTCATCGAGAAGGTAAAACACATCATCCGAGACAAGGGCGGCGAGATTTCTAACGAAAAGCGGGAGCTTTTAAAAAAGGAGATAGGTGATGTGCTTTGGTACGCGTCTCAGCTTGCTCGCGAGCTTGACCTTTCATACAACGAGATCGCCGCGCTGAACATACAAAAGCTTGCTGACCGAGCCGCGCGTGGTGTCATTAAAAGTGAGGGGGACACGCGCTGACATGAAAGGAAAGCTGATTGTCATCGATGGAGTAGATGGTGCGGGTAAGGCGACACAGACCAAACTTCTCGTCGACAGATTGAAAAAGGAGGGGAGGAAGGTGGAGACGTTTGAGTTTCCTGCATACGAAACAAACTTTTTTGGTTCTTTTATCGGCGAGTGCCTGCGTGGGGATCATGGTGATTTTGTCCGTGTTGACCCGTACATCGGTTCAGTCTTGTATGCGGCTGATCGTTTTGAGTCAAAGAAAAAAATAGAAGACGCGCTTAAAGCAGGGAAGGTGGTAGTGCTCGACCGCTATGTGTCCGCGAACCAAATGCATCAAGGCGGGAAGATTAAAGATGCAAAAAAGAAAAAAGCATTTTTGAAGTGGCTCGACACCATGGAGCACAGAGTGTTTGGCATCCCGCGGCCAGATATGATTATTTATCTCAACTTACCGGTTAAGTTGTCGCTCCAGCTCCTGCGCAATAAAAGTCTCAAAGATAAAAAAGCCTACATCAAAGGTAAGTGGGACGTTGTCGAATCAGATATTAAATATCTAGAGAACTCTAGAAAGAGCGCACTCGCGATTATTCAAGAGCTTGGGACATGGAAGAAAGTTGAATGCAACACGGGTGATGCAATATTGCCTCGCGAAGTTATTCATGAACGAGTATGGAACATAGCTCGTAAAGTACTCTCGCGGCGGCCTAATTAACCATAGTGTAAGGTATTTGACTTTCTGAATGCGTGATGTATTGTAGTCCAATGAATGAATCGGAGCGCAAGCAGCTGCACCAAGCGCACATAGAATTTGGAAACGAGACTAAGAATTTGTTTAATACGGCGAGCGGCATCGCGGCAGCAATTCGAATAAATGGAGGAAG
>JBDKFU010000009.1:0-7509 GCA_039798565.1 Candidatus Parcubacteria bacterium | reverse complement strand
AAAAACGACCGAGGTGTACGAGGGCTAAGAAACGCCCACTACCTCTTGTGGCTCGGCGGAGCGGCCGCTCACGTTATAGCGACGCATGGCAGATATCATCCCGAGCATCGCGTACTCAGTTAATAGGTGCGACCCGCCGTAGCTCATAAATGGGAGCGTAAGCCCTGTCACCGGCAGGAGTCCAATATTCATACCGATGTGCACCACTGCATGCACTAAAAATATCGCAGCGACACCGAATGCAAACAGCGACTCAAAGTTCGTGGCGCCCATGCGTGCATTCGCCTGAAGCCGATACATGATGAGCCCAAACAGCGTAAGGAGTATCATCACACCGACCAATCCCCACTCTTCAGCAAAGGCAGCGAAAATAAAGTCAGTCTCGTGCTCGGGTAAAAACTGGAGGCGAGACTGCGTGCCGTAGCCTACGCCCTTACCCAAAATGCCACCAGAGCCAACGGCGATGGTTGATTGAAACGCGTTGTACCCGGCACCTTGCACATCAGCGAGCGGATTTAAAAACGTTAGAATGCGCGTCTTTTGATAGTCTGCAAAACCAAAGTTCCATAATAAAAAGAGCACGCCTGCCCCGATCCCGGCCAGAAGCAAGAGTCGGCGTATCGGTATACCCGCAACGAGCACCATCGCCCCCCATACACCCGCGACGATAATCGCACCGCCAAAGTCGGGCTGAAGAAACAACAGGAGCACCATCACGCCGACATAGAGGCCAGATACGATGATGTGACGCAGGTGTGCAATCTCGATGTGGCGCCGAGAAAAATATTTTGCAAGCAGTATGATGACCGCGAGCTTTGCAGGATCAGCGGGCTGGATAGCAAAAAAACCAAAGTTAAACCAACTTTGTGCGCCTTGAAACACCGAGCCGATAGAAAAAAGAAGGAGAAGCGCGCCAACCGCTGTCACATAAATACCAACCACCACCTCCGTGCGCCGTAAAAAACGTAAATCCATCTGAGATATAACCGTAAAAACGACCAGAGACACTGCGAGCCACACGACCTGTCGAGATGCTAGGCCACCCTCACTACCGATGCTCCACATCGTAATAAGCCCAAAGAGAGTAATGAGGACGGCGGGGACTAGGAGGAACCAATCTATCGACCACCTCATGGCGCCTCGACAATTTCAACATCTGCGCGCTCGACCGCGTCTGTAAATGGTTCTATCCAGGTAAAGATGACTGCTCTACGCTCGCGCGGTGCAAGAATATCAATAACCGTTTTTGATACTCCGATGGCGATATCGCGATCATTGTACAGAATCGCGTAAACAGTAGTACCGGCGATAGGATCTGCAGTGAGGTTTTCTATCTCTGCATCAAGACGCTGGTTAGCATATGGCTCTTGGCGCACAATGCGCACACGGGGCGCTGGTGTTTCTGCTTTGTTCCACACGCCGCCCGTCACCTCGACAAACGCGCGGACGGGCACGCGCTCGTCTGCTTTAACACTCTGTTCAAAAATCGTGCGTGTTTCTCCTGGATTTAACTGAAGCTGGCCTTTGCGCACCGCAACAAGAATATTTTTTGAATCAAAAAATGAGAATGAGTAAGAGAGCCCGTCCACCTTCGCCAACGACTCTGGATTCTTTATTTTAGCTACACCGTGGTACACGCCCGGCGCTACGCGTAATACTCGAGACCACACGGCGTCAACGCGCGGCGCGCGACAGAGCAGTGCACACGAACCGTCGCAGTCTATCCCCACCTCATCGTTATTCTGTACACCGTCAAAGCATGACGGCGGCGTGTAGATGAAGAAGTACCACACCCCGGCGGCGATAAGTGCAAGCAGGAGTAATGCGCTAAAGAAAAAAGCCAGTTGTCGTCTCATCGCCCAGTGCATCCACCCAGTATAGCAAAAGCCCCCTAGCTCGCGTAGGCGCGCTTGCACTCGATACAATATTTTTCTTGCCGTAGTGTCAGTGGATTGAGACGGTACCCGGGCACGTGCACCGAATAGACCATCGGGCTATTCATGCACGCCGGCGCTCGATCCACCCTTCCACCATTCTCTTGTCCCATGCTCGTAGTACTGGACGAGTACCCCTGTGGTCACACACACCAAACCGACAGCGCGGGCTACTATCGGGGAGGAACGTATCGAGTCTGTATAGAGACGATGCTATCAGGAGCTGGGATCGGATAGCGTTTTGCAACGACCGGAGATACTACTGTATAAAACTGGTTCGTCTTGTCTGGTGAGTGTGTAATCAGTTTTGACTGTTGTGCATTCTTGACCACCTGCACGCGAGGTACACGCGAATCGTCACCCTTTGGCCTCGGCAAAATCTCCACCTGGAGATTGTCAGAAACGGGAGTAAACCCAGAGCGCACGAGCGTTCGCGCGATGGTTGGTTTGTTAATGTGCGCGGTGACATCAAATGATAACCCGTGTCGTCGGGTAAAATCTCTAAAGTACTGAACCAGTGCCTCGCCCATGCTGGTGCCCCCATAGCGCGACGGCACCAGCATGCCCGTCAGCACGACACCATCAGGATGTATATGAAAACTGATACGCGGCACACCCGCGGTATGCAGATTCGACTTACCTGCATTATTTTTTGTAGCAAAATACAAAAATGACCGCCCGTCGCTCCACGTACTTTGAAACACATGGTACACAACACCCGCGTGCCTAAACGTCCCCCGCTTGGTATACGTATCTCGAAGCCTCCTTGACTCCCCCGCCATAGAATCACTACAGTACCAAATCTCCCCAAAATGTCAAAACATCTTTTGTCTGCTTCGATGTGTCATGCCGCAGTGGCATGTTCGGATACTGCGAAAGCCGGCGATATTCATTGATGGGTAATTTTCCATAGCTGAGTACTCTCTCCATGCGCCAAACGAATGGTCCGCCATATTTAAAGACCCCTTGCATCTTGGAGCAGCTTCTTTGTATGCCAATTCACTCATGCAGGTACAATACCAAACTGGCTCAATAAGTCAAAAACCCTTCTTTCCTCTTCGCCCGCGCGCAATAATCTGAGGCGGAGCAGTCACTATCCCCTGTGAGATAGCAACGGGGACACCATCTTTGGCGGCGATGACATAGTCTGTGAGGATCTTTCCTCTGCCGCTCTGCTCTTGGGAGATATTTATCAGCAAGCCTTCGTCTGTGCCGACGATTGTTTTCAGTCTCACTTTATCTCCGCGGTACAACATAACACCGCCAATAAGCCCAAAATCGAATGTCTTTCTGCCTTTTATAGATATGCCAGTATCGTTTTTGATTGAGGCACGGACTGCTTTAAAAGGTACAGGTAGTTCATTACTCATGACATCAGTATAATTCTGCCCAACTCATTGTCAAACGTACCCTAAAAGACAAAACCGCCCATTGGCGGTTTATTCTTCAATTATCAACCTCGCGGTTCCTCGTTGTTGGACTGCTCTCTTATTGCACGAACACCAATAATAATATTCATTTCCATACATATACGCATATTTCCAGTCGTGCTCATGCACTTCCCTCCCCACGCATTCCTTCAAAAACGACATGCATTTACTCGGGGTATTTTAATACCTACTTCCTCTATTGCCCGGATATGATGGGTCTTGGACAAAACGCCGGCCATCAAAATACATAGACGCATCTCGACCAGTCTTGTATTTCTGGGTGGGCTTAAGAATATCGATCTTCCTTTCTTGGCCCTCATCCTCTGATTTCTCATTATTACCTTCCATTTTTTTATCCTACTACTTATCGCTCTATTAGTCAAAAAAGCGATGGATTTCCTGGCGGTGGAGCTAGCGCCGAGGGAGTGAGCGGAGTGCCGATAAAATAAAAAGACCGCCTTGTGGCGGTACTTTTTATTTTTAAGTGCTGTGTCCTGGCGGTGAGCTACTTTCCCCTTTCGAGTATCATCGCCGCTAAGTGGCTTAACTGCCGAGTTCGGAATGAGATCGGGTGTGACCCACTCGCCGAACCACCAGGACACAGCACTCAAGGTACTGTGCGTCCGTTTTCAATTTACATCACAAAAAATAACTAAACGTCTGCTCACTTCGCGTGATCTTCACACTTCCCCATGGAAGATCGGATCATTAGTACGTCTCGGCTCAACACATTACTGTGCGTACACCTAACGCCTATCAACCTAATCATCTCTTAGGGTCCTTAACGATTCCTAATCTTAGAGTTGGCTTCCCGCTTAGATGCTTTCAGCGGTTATCCATTCCCGACATAGCTACTCGGCAGTGCCACTGGCGTGACAGCCGACAGACCAGAGGTCAGTTCATCCCGGTCCTCTCGTACTAAGGACGAATCTCTTCAAGAATCCACGCCTGCAGTAGATAGGAGACAAACCTGTCTCACGCATGTTTTCACTGATTACTCAGTGCATTGGACTAGACAATCATCCGTTCTGGATGAGCACCATGTAGTCTCTACAAGTCTTTCAAATTACTTTGAAAGTTCTCTCGGTATTGCCCTCTGTTTCCAGATTGGGTTTCACCGATTTCAGGTACTTTCTTCATACAGTATTCCTACTGTAGACCGCCGTGACGTTGTCGATTTGTTTCGTTCTACTTACTTTCTTTGCTGTTCATTTTTCTGTCCTCGGGGTTTAAACCATCCAATAGCCTTCTTTTTGAAAGCTACTAAACGGTTTAAACCCAGCTCGCGTATCACTTTAATTGGCGAACAGCCAAACCCTTGGCAGCTTCTCCACCGCCAGGATGTGATGAGCCGACATCGAGGTGCCGAACTGCGCCGTCGCTATGGACGCTTGGGCGCAACTAGCCTGTTATCCCCAGAGTAACTTTTATCCGTTGATCTGTTCCCGCATCTAATGCGAAGAATAGGCTCACTATGCTCCACTTTCGTGTCTGATTGACATGCACGTCTCTCAGTTAAGCCAGCTTGTGCCATTACACGACCGGCACGCTTTCCATACGCGCCTAGCTGACCTTTGTAGGCTCCTCTGTTACTTTTTGAGAGGAGAGCGCCCCACTCAAACTGCCTGCCACGCACTGTCTCCTCAGTATTATCTGAAGGTTAGAAATTGCAACGCATAGGAGTGGTATTGCACTGACGAGTCCACAGAGCCCGAAAACTCTGCTTCAACCTCTCCCACTTATTCTACGCAAATGAATCGCAATCCCAATACGAAGCTACAGTAAAGCTTCTGGGGTCTTTTCGTCTAACTGCAGGTAACCGGCATCTTCACCGGTATTGTATTTTCACCGAGCAAGCCCTCGAGACAGTTCCCCAGTCGTTACGCCATTCGTGCACGTCCGAACTTACCGGACAAGGAATTACGCTCAGATATTCCTTCAATCTGGACTCTATCTTCACCCTTTACGTTTTTAGGCGCGAAGGGGCATGACGTATGGTCTCTCGTTAGTCATGATGCGGATTAATCACTCATTACTGAATGACATGGTAGCTGGTGCGTCTTTATGTTTACTATTTTACCTATAATTGTCCCAATCCTAGACTCGATCACTTTCGTGACAGAGTCTACCTTAGGACAATTATAGTTATTGCCGACATTCACCAGGGCTTATACAGTCCAGCACTACATATTGCTACATAGCACCAACCGTACTTGACCTTCTGGCATCGGTCAGGCGTCACCCCCTATACATCCTCTTACGAGTTCGCAGGGAGCTGTGTTTTTAGTAAACAGTCGCTAGGGAATCTTTCGCTGCGGCCCTTTAAATAAATAAAGGGCAGGCCTTATCGCTAACTTACGGCCGCTTTTTTGCCGAGTTCCTTGAGGGCCTCTCACTCGTTCGCCTTGGTCTACTCGACCTGATCACCTGTGTTGGTTTGCGGTACGGACTCGTAGTATTTATGCTGAGAAGGTTTTCTCGGAAGCGTGCTCATGTATGTCATGTACGGCGAACCGTACACTTCCGACGATGCTTGGGTGATATATTCCGGATTTTCCTAGAATACGCCCTCACATAATAAACGCACATCCAATTGCGCGCATACATTACTACCCTCCGTCACTCCATCGCAATACTACGAGGTAACGAAATATTAATCGTTTGTCCATCGGGTGCGGCGTTTGCCATCCCCTTAGGCCCGACTAACCCTGGGTCGATCATCGTTGCCCAGGAAACCTCGATCTTTCGGCGTGCAGGGTTCTCACCTGCATTGTGGTTACTTGTGCCGGCATTCTCACCTCGCAATGCTCCAGCATGGGTCACCCCTTTGCCTTCAGCGCGATTGCGAGCGCTCTCCTACCAAAGGATACAGTCGAAACCATATCCATTCCTCAGTTTCGGTACCACGCTTAGCCCCGATTATCTTCGGCGCAAAAGTTCTCGATGAGTGAGCTGTTACGCTTTCTTTGAATGGTGGCTGCTTCTAAGCCAACATCCTCACTGTCAACGAACCTTCACTTCCTTAAGATGCACTTAGCGTAGATTTTGGGACCTTAACTTGAGATCTAGGCTCTTCCCTTCTCGACCAATGGACCTTAGCGCCCATAGTCTAACTGCCAGATTCTTGACTTACGGTATTCGGAGTTTGATAGGATCAACGAGATTTCTCCCTGTTTGATCCTTCCAGTGCTCTACCCCCGTAAGGAACATCTGACGCCAGCCCAAAAGCTGTTTCGGAGAGAACCAGCTATTCCAGGGTTCGGTAAGCTTTTCACTCCTTGCCACAGATCATCCGAAAACGTTATACGATTTACCGGTTCGGGCCTCCATCTGTCTTTCGACAAACTTCACCCTGTCCATGGCAAGCTCACCCTGCTTCGGGTCCTATACACACGATTAACGCACTATTCATACTCGGTTTCCCTTAGGCTCCATCCCATTACGGACTTAGCCACACCGTGTGCTTAGACTCGCCGGCTCATTCTTCAATAGGCACGCAGTCGAGGAATAAATCCTCTTCTACTCTTTGTATATGTGTGGTTTCAGAACTATTTCACTGTCCTTTCGGACTACTTTTCACCTTTCCCTCACGGTACTTGTTCACTATCGATCTTGTTAGGTATATAGCCTTGCCGGTTAGTCCCGGCAGATTCATCCAAGCTATTCATGTCTCGGACTACTCAAGAACGATGACAAAAGAGACTACGTTGATTTTAAGTACGGGGCTATCACCCTCTGGGGCTCTGCTTCCCAGCAGATTCTTCTATCAAGTAATTTTGTAACTCTTCTTCCAACAAGTGGAACGTCATCGCCTTACAACCCCGCTCATTGCTGAACGGTTTGGGCTTCTCCCTTTTCGCTCGCCGCTACTTAGGGAATACTGCGACCCAAAACAATGAGGACTTACGCCCACATTGTTTTGGGTCTTTGTGTTAGTTTCTTTTCCTCTCGGTACTGAGATGTTTCACTTCCCGAGGTGTACTCGTACAAAATACTCTGTACGTAATTCAGATTTCCTGAATTGGGTTTCCCCATTCGGACATCGCCGGATCAAAGGTTGCTCGTCACCTCCCCGACGCGTATCGCCGACCGCTGCGTCCTTCATCGCCCTAACAAGTCAAGGCATCCACCACACACACTTCAGA
>JBDKFU010000008.1:0-6226 GCA_039798565.1 Candidatus Parcubacteria bacterium | reverse complement strand
ATACACATCGAACACTTTGTCCACCAAGTACTCTCGCAAGTTCGTCGGCTGCTGTTCATATATCGCTCGCATCTCGTCGCTCACGCCGTCTGGCGACTCCTGCCCAAGCACCATCGCACGCCCACGGCCGCCCTCGCCGTCTAGCACAGAGAGCTCAACTGCCTGTACGTTTGGCACGCGACCAGTACGAACAAACTCTGCAATTACCTTGCGATGCCCATCAAAATAGGCGAACGCACGATTGATACGCTCAATACTAAATCTGCCCTCCTCTGCAAGTATGTTAGGGAAGCGGGGGTTAAAGGGGCGCTCGGCGACCAGAGCCATCTGCTCGCGTGCGCCGCGAATCATGTTTTCACACCGCCTGAGAGAATACTTAAGCTGCTCTATATTGTTATCAAAATTGAATTCTGCCATGGCACGCGGCTGACCTTGTGCCATCATGCGCCTGATATGATCCTCTCGTTGAGCCTCCAATTCAGCTATCTGGCCCCGCAGGCGCGGTAACTGCTGCTCGTATGGCCGGAGTGTATTATCGATGACCGACTGCTCCTCTGGCGTTACCTCGCCCGGCGCACCGGGTCGCGGACCGCGCGGCTCTGCCGCCTGCGCCTCCAAGTTCGTCGCATCGTTAATACCTTTCTGAACTCCAACCCAATCTGTCGAGAGAACTGCATCGCGCACACCATAACGCACACCAAATCCAGTGATAAGTGCAATAAGAAACGAGAAAAACTTGACCGAGCGACGACGATCAGCCATTTCTTGACCTATTTCCTCGGGTGTCATTTTTCCTGCCTTCAATAGCTTCTCTTCGTGTCGTTTATCAATCGATTCGAGCCACATGCGAAGTGCGATGCCAAGTGGTACTGCAACTGACACGCCGGCAGCAACAGACCCGCCGTAGGCCAGAAAGGGGACAGCCGCCTGGAGCACAGCAACAGGAAGCGCGGCGACCAGTGCCGCTCCACCGAGCGTCAATAAAAACGCAGTGAGTGCAGCTATCTTGAGCGCCTCAGTCTTATGTGTTTTAAGCCATTCAACGCCATGCATTACTCCACTCATCGCACTCTTGAACCATTCTTTCTCTCCTAGCCACTTACCAAACGCGACCATGAAACGCAGACGACGTTTGTCGCGAATGAGCTCTTCTGCCTCGTGCGCACAGGCCCGACGTTCTGCAAGTTCGCCACGCGTCTGCCGTATCTCGATAAGATACGCCTTCAGTGCATTGTCGTATGCGTTCCATGCCTGCGCGAGCTCGCCAAGGGGCTCATCTTTTCGAATCTGTTTTTCACGTGCCTCTGTAAGGCGAACGGGACTTATCCCCGTAGCGCCTGCCTCAACCCTGCGATACACCATCGCATACGCACCTCGCGCTTTGTCGAGCTCCTGTTTCAAACGTACCTCCTCAGGTGACACAGCATTTTCGTTTTTTTCTCCGTTTGCTGTGTCGTGTTCCATACAGGTATTGTACTAGTCTTCTACCGTAGCAGTCTTTGTTGGACCACTACCCATCGGCATAGCAGCAAACACAGGTGGTGGTGTCTTTCGTATGTCCTCTGGTGCCCAGATGTGGAAGTGTGCAGCCGTTGTATTTGCCGTATCACCACTATTCACATCGAAATACGCTTTTGCCTGCGCTTCAGTCATACCAAATTCTTTCATCAACACTTTCACCACCTCTTCCTTCGCCCCTACTGGACCATTCGTCGACGGCTCATAATAAAATGTGTAGTACTGCGTCGAGTACGGATTTCTCGCCCAAGCCAAACGCTTGATGTAGTAGTCGCGCATCTGCGTGTTACGGCTCGCGGCATACTCATCAATTTTCATTTCAAAATACTTGATGATACGCGGATCGCGTGCAGCAATGAGCGAGTTCTCGTACATCTTTGCAAACATGGTCGCTACATACTCCTTGGTAAAGTAGCCGCCTTCAACGCCACCTCGCGGTGTCATATCAAATGCATCTCCTGAACGGTGCCCGCCCTTCGGACTGTGCTTAATCGTCTGGTCCTGCGCGCCACCACCCTCAGTAATGCGTAGCCCGCCATCGCGCAAGCGCGGATCATCAGAAATATCACGGTATATCTCCATAAACATGCGCGCCGTTCGCGGCTTTAGATTCCAATGGTCAAGATATTTAAATTCAACACCAATTGCTTTAAAGAAGTCTTTAATATTTTGCACTGCACCGGTTACCCATACCTGACCGTTGCCGATAGTCTCGATGGTTCGCGCACCGGCCAACAGAGAGACGAAGCTGTCGCGCAGACGAAAGAGATTTGTATTCTTTGCATACATGGTACGAACATTGGCGCGATGCTGTCCTTGTGTTGGGTCGCCGGGTATACGTTCGATGCTCCGGATGCCGTTTGCACGATTCGTTGAAAGATCGTTATATACATCTTTCATTATTTTGATTGAATTTTCTAATTGCTGCACTACGCGAACACAGCTTGGATCGCGCATATCCAAGGTGCGCTTATATTCTTCAAGAATAGTTTCTGCCCACGCGATGTAGCGGGGGAGCTTTGCTTCAAGTGCGTCAAGACCGGCAGCATCAACTGTCTCGTCTGGCCAATGAAAATCGCGAGCGCGGTCAGCCACCATCGGATCAACAGTTTCCGCTGCAGCCGCAGCATTAATGTGGAACATGTCATGAATCAATCCAACCAAGTTACCGAACAAAAAGTGCGTGAGTCGTTGAATCGGTCGGTCACCAAACATAATAGTCTCGCCGTCAACGCCGAGAAAACCGTCAACCTGTTCTGCCAAATAGTGAGAAGCGAAGTTTCTGCCACCAGTGATACCGAACGCTGTAAAACCAAACGCACTAACTGCTCCTGCGCGGAACACTTTATCGATAACCATTTGTCGTGACAATCGCTTGATATGCACGCGTTCACGCTTACAAAACTTTTCATACGTCATGCCGGGCTCTTTTTGTGCTTCTTGCCAGCGACGTGCAAGTTCTTCTCGCGCAGATTTTACTTGATGTGAATCGTCATGAAAATTTCTGAACGGATTACCCCAGACCGGCACCATACCAATAAGTGGGATCGCAATGTAGCGACCAAACAATGAGCCAGCAACACCGGCAGCAAGCGTTCCAACTCCAATTGCTCCAATCGCGGTACCTGTTGCAACGCCACCAAACACAATACCGGCGATCTTCTCCCACTTCTCAAGTTTTGCAAGACGAAGCGCCCACTTTTCACTCTTATCTGCCTTTACTGCACGCTCAGGACCATACACCTCTGCGATTGCTTGTAGGTATGTTGTCCGAGCTATTTGATAGCGCTCTTTTAGTTCAGTAAGATACACATCTTTAGTCGAAAGGGTAGCGCGGAAGCCGTGGACATAGCGATGCCGCTTTGCATACGTCGTTCGAGCACGTTCAAGCTCGATTTCTCTTGTTTTGATAGCAAGTTCTGACATACAAATGGCTCTGCAGCATGGCTGTTTCAGAAAAAAAACGACTGCCGGCCATTCTTAATTATACACTATATATGTGCTTCTGTCAAATACTACACCTTGGCGGGTGAAAGGGGGACCTCGGCGCCCACATCGGCCTTCACATTAATGTGGAAGTGCGCACCGTTGGTGTCGGCTGCGTTACCGTAGTGTGCTTTCAAAAACTGTTCTGCCTCAGCGCTTGTCATGCCACCGCCACCGAGCGCCCACGGCCAGGTAAGCCACTCCTTCACCTTCGCTCTGATCACACCCTTTGAGTCGAGATCAAACGGTTCATATCGAATCGTATAATACGGGCTATTAACCTGAAGCATCAGCATTTTAAATACGTACCAAGGGTCTGACATTTTCTCGCGCGCAACAGACGTATCGTATGGTCCGTCTTCACCTGTTGGCCGTATATCAATAGCGCGCCCAGTGTAGTGGCGTGAGCCTCTCATATGCTTACCGGACACACCCTTATCAGGATGATACCCCTCAGTAATAGTGATGCCCCATTTTGGTATAAGCCCAGCCTGTGCCATAGCGACACGAAGCTCGTACAACGCGCGCGCAGTTTCCTGCGGGAGCATATCATAGCCAATATGTTTAAAATCAATGTTGTATAAATCTTTGAGCCATTTTGGACCGCCCGCCTCCCACACACCACCATATTTTGGTATGCGATTTATGTCGTACGCCGCTTGGTAGGCGGGCTGTACCAACGATTGAAATTCGTTTAATCCACTCGAGTCAGACACTTTTGAAAGTGGTGCATTTGAAATGTACTTGAGTGTGCCGTTGAGTCGATTAATAGCAGTATCGATACTTTGCAGTGTCATATAGTAGCCGGTGTAGCCGGTGCCAAACACCGCAGCAAACTTTGCACGCACTTGCTTCATCCATTCAAGGTGGAGGCGCACCATTTTTATCGTGCGCTGACGATTCTCCTCTGTCACACCTTCTTCAAGAATGGGCACGCCCTGCGGATATTTCATTTCCGGGTTCGGCATCTCTGCGCCGTATGCTGGTTTTACTCCAACCATCTCGAGTGCAGCATCGAGTGTTCCGCCAAGCGCTGTGGCAGCAAGGTGACCCGCAAAGCGTATGGAGCGCTGCACTACACGCTCGCCGTACACCACCGCCTCACCAAGACCTGCTCTCCCTGTCCCTGCATCTACGCCAGACGATATCGCATCCAATGCACCCGTACGGATGTGCGTCGCACCAAATGCACCAAAAGAGCCGGCTGCTGTCGCGGCTATGCGTGTCCCTTTGTCCCATCGCTTTTCTTTTCGATACTGCTGTGCGTAATAATTTTTTCGTCTAAACTCGTCGTATGAAACTCCTTCGCGCTCGGCGCGCACCCACGCGTTTTCAAACAGTTCTCGCGCTTCTACTAACTGACTTGAGTCCTTTTTAAAATCCTTAAACCAGGTGAGTGGGTTATAGTCGGAGCGTTTTTTATCCGTCAGCACATACTGGTGCATAAAATCTGAAAGGAGCGGGAGACCCTTACGCACAATAACTGCACCAGTCGCACCAACGACGAGTGTGCCCGCACCAATACCGATTATGGCGCCCGCCGCAGCGAGACCGCCAACTGCAACCAATGCATACTGTGTTTTTAGATTCCTACTTTGTATCCACTTCAAAAGACGGGCGGCGAGCTCGCGTTCTTGTTCAAGTTCTGTTGCAGTTTTTCTCTCCATACCTACTACCCAGAAGGGTAATAGGCCATTGTACAAGCTTTATAGACTAATGTCAAGAACTACGGGGCAGTGGTCAGAGCCCATCACCGCGGGCTCTATGGTGCAAGCGGTGACTTTCTTGGCCAGCGCCTTGGACACAAAGAAATAGTCTATTCTCCAACCTACGTTTCGCGAGCGAGCCTTGCTGAAATTGCTCCACCACGTGTAGTGCCCGTTTCCTGTTGTAAACTCGCGGAACACATCAACAAAACCCGCCTGCAGCATCTTGTCTACGCCTTCTCGCTCTTCGAGCGTGTAGCCGTGGTCACCCTCATTCGCTTTTGGATTCTCCAAGTCGTCTGGTTTGTGCGCAACATTTAAATCACCGCAGAAAATCACCGGCTTCTTATTTTCTAGTTGTTTTATAAACGCCAAAAACGCAGGGTCCCAGTGCTGATGACGCAAGGGGAGCCGCTCGAGTCCGCCCTTTGAATTTGGCGTGTAGACGTTCACGATATAAAACTTTGCGTATTCTGCAGCGATGACTCGCCCCTCTGCATTCGTATCACCAAACGAGTCTTTTAACTTATATTTAGAGACGATCCCGGGAGGGAAGTCGCGCAAAATTGAAAGGGGTTCTTGTTTAGAAAAAATGGCAGTGCCAGCATAGCCGGGCTTTTGTGCACTGTTCCAATGCTCCTGGTAGTCGGGGAGATCGACCTCTGACTGCTCACTACGCGCCTTCACCTCCTGAAAACAAATAATGTCTGGCTTGTACTTCTCGACAAACGGCACGAGGAGATTCTTATTATGGACGGCTCGTATCCCATTGATATTCCATGTCGCGATACGCATACGTGCAGTATAGCGGGTGGCGCCCGTAATACCTACGCCTGTGCGTTTCTTCTGATAGCCTGCAGTGCGCGCTTGAACTCGTGGATTTGGTATTGCTCTTGGAGACGACGCACCTCACTACACTCCATCACCGTGCGGCCATTCACCACATTCAAATATTGCTGGACATTATGACGAAGAACGGGGAGTGAGCGCGTGTACTTTTTTGACCCCTCTAACAG
>JBDKFU010000007.1:0-3752 GCA_039798565.1 Candidatus Parcubacteria bacterium | reverse complement strand
TTTGCGGCTGACACCACTATTCTGGGGGGTCCCATCGTCCCCGAGTGCACGACATGGGGTGGTATTTGTCAGGCGTGTGACGTCATCACCCTCATAGACAATGTACTTAAGTTCATGGTCGCGTTCACGAGCGTTATTGCTACGCTTATGTTCTTGTATGCAGGCATCTTGTATGTGACCGCTGCTGCAAAACCCGCGAACATTGATTCTGCAAAGAAAATATTTACCTCCGTCCTTTTTGGGTTCGTCATTGTCCTTGTCGCGTGGCTCGCTATCGACATAGTGTTACGTGTGTTTACCGGGCAGAATCTCAATGTGTTGACGCAGATTGAGTGCGTAGAGTTTAGTGAAGTGACGGGCACTTATTTGGACACCGGTGAGGTGGGAGGTGGTGGTGTTACGGGCGGCGGAGGTAACCCCACAACGCCAACGACACCACCTGCAGGGCGTATGACGGACGCAGACGCAAGAGCAAAGCTCACTGCTGCAGGGGTAAATATTGAGTCATCAGGGAACTGTAGTGATCGCGGTAACTCGACCTGCACCTCGCTCGAGGGCATCCCAGCAGCCACTGTCGATAAAATTGTTGCAATGAAAAAGGCCTGCGGCTGTGACATAACCATCACTGGCGGAACCGAAGTTGGGCACCTCTCGCACAGACCAGGTCAGCCACGCGTCGATATCAGGTATTCAAAGGAAACGGCAGATTACATAAAGGCAAACCGTGAGGCACTAGGCATCACCGCAATTTGTACGACTGCGGCAGACGCCGCATATCGCTATAACTGCACCTACAACGAAACTGAGCGGCACCTTCATTTGCAGTTTTGACCTATAACCAAAGGTAGGCTATACTCTCTCTATGTCACAGGATAATCTCATCAAGCTTAAGTCGGCGTCAGGCACGATTCTCTATACGCGAAAAAACAAGAAAAAACTTGCAAATTCAAAGCTCGAGCTTAAGAAGTTTGATAGAAAGACGCGTAAGCGAGTGGTCTTTAAAGAAGTCAAAAAATAAGGCATACTAAGGCCTGGGGCAGAGCCCCATGGGTCCATAGTTTAGTGGTAGAACAACGGTCTCCAAAACCGTTAGTCTAGGTTCGATTCCTAGTGGGCCCGCACTTCCTTAATCAATGCAGGGGCATTTTGCGGACTGACCCATTTGATGTCTGGATTCTTTTTAAACCAGGTCATTTGGCGTTTTGCGTAGGCGTTACTTTCTTTCTCCAGCTGTTCGAGCATCTCCGCCTTCGTTATTTTTTTCTGCAGGTACAGTGCTTGATACCGATATTCAAGACCGAGTGCATGCATGCGCTTCCATGAGACTCCTGCAGTATGCAGACGCCTTGCTTCGCGTAGCATTCCTTTTTTGATGCGGTTCAACAGGCGCGCGTGTATTCTCTTTTTTAACACTGTCGCGGGCAGTGCAAGACCGATCCAGATGATTTGCATCGCCGGCAGGGGAGGGGGCGGCGCGGCTGTCTTTTTAGTTAATGAAATTTCTAATGCACGAATGAGTCGACGAGGGTTCTGGATGTCTATCGTTTTATACCGTTTTGGCTCACGTTGTTTCAGACGGTTCTGAAGTTGTGCAAGTGACATCTTTGCTAGTTTCTTTCTGAGCGCATGGTTTGGTGGGACCGCGGCCAGCTCAATACGACCAAGGAGTGCATCGATATAGAATCCGGTGCCGCCTACGATAATGGGCGTTTTGTCGCGGCCCAGGATATCCGCGAGCGCGCGTCTGCCATCACGCACGTAGTCTGATGCGTTGTAGATGGTGCGTGGATTTGCAACATCAAGGAGGTGGTGGGGGACTCCGCGTGTCTCAGCATGAGTTACCTTACCGGTACCCAAGTTTAGTCCTCGATATACCTGCCGCGAGTCAGCAGAAATGATTTCACCGCCCACCTTTTTTGCGACCCGGACGCTCAGGTCAGTTTTTCCTGATGAAGTGGGACCAACGATAGCAATGACGGTGGGGATAGGGCGTTTCGCCATGGTATTCTAGATGAGTTATACCTAAACGCGACACATATGGCAAATGATAGTGATACCCCAGAGCGCTTTGAAAGTCTTGTAAAGGTCGGTCACCCGGTACCAGATTTTGAGTTCGAGATATTTCAAGACGATAAGCATAAAAAGGTTCGATTTTCTGACTACAAAAATAAATGGCTTGTGCTGTTCTTTTATCCAGCGGACTTTACGTTTGTTTGTCCGACTGAGCTTGAAGAGCTTGCACTGTCCTACAAAGAGTGCGTCGATATGGATGTAGAGATAATCTCGATGAGTTCAGACACGGTCTTTACCCATAAAGCGTGGCACGACACATCGCCGTCGATTCAGCAGATTAAGTTCCCGATGGGTTCTGATCCGGCAGGGAGAATTTCTCGTGCGTTTGGTACGTACATTGAGAATGAAGGTCTTGAGCACATGGAAGACGAGGGGCTCACACTTCGCGGTACATTCATCATTGACCCAGATGGGTTGGTTAAGACAGCAGAGATTCATGACAACGGTATTGGTCGCTCTGCAAAAGAGCTCATGCGTAAGTTGAAAGCGGCACAGTTTGTGCGAACCCACGGTGGCCAGGTCTGCCCAGCAAATTGGCAGCCAGGTGATGAAACACTGACTGGCGGCGACATGAATCTGGTCGGGAAGATATAATGGCCCTCTTCAAAAAACAAAAAAACGAACTCTCGCACGTCTCTCTCTTTCTCATTTGGCTTATCGCCATTGTTGTTTTTGCCTGTGTGTACTGGGTGCTATCGTATATTCCTGGACATGGACCGACCACACTAAGTACAGTAGCTGATCCGTATCTTCGCTTTCTTGATGCGCTGTACTTTAGTGTCATCACTGGGGCAACGGTTGGCTACGGCGATATTCTGCCATTAGGGATATCTCGCGCCTTCGCAGCATTCGAGGGCATTCTGTCGTTTGTATTGTTGGCGGTGTTTGTGTCACGGTTATCGAGCAGAAAGCACGATGCGGCATTGAGTCACATCCACGCGATATCGGCGGACACTGCGTTTAATGACATTCGTCACGGTTTGTTTGTGGCGAGAAAGGATCTTGATATCGTCATCAAGAAACTAGCGATTGAACATGCACTGGGCGATAAGGATTGGAAGAATGTTCGCACCGCACTTCGTCAGATGCAGATTTTTATCAAAAAGATTGCTGAACTGCACGAGACAAAGCACCACACCAGCTTTTTGGACATTGATCACGAACAGCTTTTGTTAGACTCCGTTGAACGGAGCCTCCGCCGCGTTGTTGAAACCACCGAGGCACTTGAAGCAAATGGCTTAGCATGTACTGACAACAATACCTGTGGGGCAGAACTGTTAGGGATACACACGGTTACGACTGAAGAGTTTGTAACATATCACCGCGCGCAGATAAATCCTGAAAATGAAGAACTCTACCAAGAGGTGGTAGCTCAGCTTGCGATAATCCAGTCACTCCTCACTCGATAAACATTTTCTCAAGTGCTGCACGCGGGTCTCTCGACTCCGTTATTGGTCTACCGATAACAAGAAGGTTTGCTCCAGATTGCAGTGCGTCACGAGCACTCATGGTGCGTGTTTGGTCGTGATGTGGGGCACCGGACGCGCGGATGCCCGGGGTGATAATAGTCGCGTCTGGAGCCACCTTTCGCACTGCTTGTGCCTCATGAGCGGAGCAGACAATATTTTTAACACCTGCCGTGTATGCAGTGCGAGCTAGATCGACAACTTGCGATGCGT
>JBDKFU010000006.1:0-3363 GCA_039798565.1 Candidatus Parcubacteria bacterium | reverse complement strand
AGTATAGCAAATGCTACCCCTCTAGACGTTACACTTTAAACTCTATGACATCGCCGTCCTGAACGATGTACTCCTTCCCTTCAGTGCGAACCTTCCCTGCCTCACGCGCTTTGACGAAGCCGCCGTTCGATACGAGGTCGTCGTACGCTACTACTTCTGCACGAATAAACTTTTCTTTAAAGTCAGTGTGTATCGCCTGTCCCGCTTCTGGTGCGGTCGCACCAATTTTTACCGTCCATGCGCGCGTCTCATCTGCACCTGTTGTGAAGTACGACATAAGGCCGAGAAGACGGTATGCAGAATGGATGAGCTGGTCTATACCATCATCGACCACGCCATACTCCTGTCTAAATGTCTGTTGATCATCTTTTGAAACTGAGCGGAGCTCGCCCTCTATCGCCGCGTCAACAACCACCCATTCTGCATGCATGCTTTTTAAAAATGTCGTGAGTCGTTCGAATCGTGGGTCATTCATCTCGTCCAAGTTGTGCCCGCCCGCTTTTTTATTTAGCACGTACAAAATTGGCTTCATGGTGATAAGCTGGAGCGGCTTTATGGCGAGTTTTTCTTCAGGTGTCAGTGCAGTCGTTGACGCGAGCTTGCCCGCCTCTAATGTTTGTATGACTTTCTGCAGCGCCGCCTGTTCAAGAATCGCCGCCTTATCGCCATGCTTTACATCGCGCTCGACACTCACCAAACGCTTTGACACCGACTGCATGTCGGCGAGTACGAGCTCGAGATTAATCACCTCGATATCGCGCACGGGGTCAATCTCGCCCTCGACGTGCGTAATGTCTGGGTCTTCAAACATTCGCACCACCTCAGCTATCGCGTCGGTCTCGCGAATATGTTGAAGAAACTGATTACCCAGACCCTCGCCCTCGCTCGCACCCTTAACGAGGCCAGCAATATCAACAAACTCTACAACTGCAGGCAGGGTTTTTGCAGACTTCGAAAGCTCGGTGAGCACATACAGACGCGGGTCGGGCACGGCGACTATACCCACCGACGGGTCGATGGTGCAGAACGGATAGTTCTCGGCCGGCACGCCTTTCTCGGTGAGCGCGTTAAACAACGTACTCTTCCCCACGTTTGGCAGCCCTACGATACCTATAGAAAGTCCCATGTAGCTAGACTACACCACAATTACTCTTTCCGTAACCCCATCACTCACTACACCCTCACCATCTTTGAGTGTTCGAATTGGATACGCCCGCTTGTCGATGTAGGGTTTGATTTGTGATATATCTTTGCGCTGAAAATGCGGCGAGTATGCGGTGGGTACCAGACGCATACCTACAGTACTCTTGAGCTGAGCCCGGGAACTATCGTCAAACGGTGTTGCAATTTCAATGTCTGGTCCCGCGACGATGGTGCCCGCACTCATACCTACATAGACCCCGAGCCCACGCCTCAGATATTCTTTGATAGCGTTTTCAAATCCAGTTTCTTTTATTTTCTGCATCAAATAAAACGTGTTACCGCCGTCGACGTGGATAACATCAAATTTTGCTAATTCATTTACAGTAAGCGCAGGACTAAGTTCAACATCAACGATATGTGCAGGTAGAATGCCCATATCAAGATATGTCTGGCGTGACTCATGCATAAAGCTGCGATCTGGCTCAATTGCTGACGCTGTCGGAATAAACATGACTCGAATCTGCGCGACCGGCTTACCCACTACCATTAAAAACTCCTGTCGCAACCGCATGCCTTCTGGAGGGAAAGAATTTGAAGTAAGAATAATACGCTCAGCGCTCATAGAATCTCAACGTACTATAGCCTCGCGCCGGTTAAATTACCACTCTCGTAGAAGCGTACGCACGCGTGGAGCGTCGCATATCCGATGCCAGTCCACAAAACTCCGAGCCCCCACACAAGTAGAAACTGCCAAACGGTTGGTGCCGCAGCGATCTCAATCGGAAACCCGCCTACAACGAGGGACGGAATGATAAAGATAAGTACAACACGCATCAGCCCTTGAAATCCTCCCGCCGGATACAGACTCGGATCAAGAAACGCATAGAATGCTGAATTTGAGATATGTTCTGAATCAACAAGAAAGAATGCGATGCAGGACGTGATGAGGAGTACATTCGCCATTATCAAAACCGCAGCTGGGAGCATTGCAACGAGCATCAGTGCACCCCACACGCCCGGCGCGCTGAAGTACGCGTACGCGGCTAATGCAGAAACACCGAAGATGACATCGCCGAGCGTATTGGTCTTGATATCGAGTGAGAATATGCGCAAATACAAAGAGCGCGGGATAAGCATGGCCGAGTCGAGCGCGCCCAGATTTACCGCGCGTTTTAACTCTGCTGCACCTCCAAAAAAAGAAAAAGTGAGTCCATACGCGAGTGCAGAATATCCCCACAGGCCAATGAGCTCTATAACGCCCCACCCGTTAATTTCTCCAAACTTGTAAATAAACATCGCCCACGCAATAACAAAAAAGGTATTGTTCAGAATCATACTCACCTGCTGTATTGCAAATGCAATGCGCTGCTCCGCTTCTGCACGGACATTAACCATGAAGAAACGCATGAAAACTCTGAGTTCGTCGTACAGTATTCGCATATTATCCGCCATTTACCGCTATCTTTCTAACACCAACAGAAAAAAGCCACCAAGCAAAAAACGTGAGCGCGAGTACCCAGCAGAGCTGTGCAAGTGCAAGGTATGGCGCCTGCGTAAGAAAATTTGCATTAAATGCATAAGTAGCGAACATCGCCGCCCCGAACGGGCTATAGAGTGCGACCGTTGCAAACCAGCTCGGCATAAGTGCAACCGGCAGAAAAGCACCGCCCAGAAGCATCACTGTTTTGTCGATAATAAAGACGAACGGCTCAGAATCATTTATCCATAACGCAGGTAAAGATGCTGCAACAAACATGCAGCCAGATATTGCGGTACCGAGCACAGCAAGCACAACCCACCACACAGCATCTTGCACTCCAAATGATAACGATGACATATCAGCAAATATATACACAGCAAACAGTGCAACGAATATGGACGGGACAATGTTAGCAGAGACATACCCAACATGCTCGACAATCAGTCTGCCGATATATGAGTATGGCTTGATGAGCGCAACCTCCAAGTCGCCCCGCTGTATATCGCGCAATATACGATAAAAAACCTTTCTAAACGAAAGCGCATTCATTACCTGGTACGTCGCCAAAGACGCGAGTGCTGCTGCGAGTGTCATCTCAATTCGCTCCCCAACATAGCTGTACGCATACGTGTAGATAGTAAAAATAAAAAGCATACGGATACCTGCAGTCGAAACAGAAGCAATGGTACGCGCCGGGTATTGTAGGGCGTCCAAAAGCGCCATACGAAAAAACATGGAGT
>JBDKFU010000005.1:0-3673 GCA_039798565.1 Candidatus Parcubacteria bacterium | reverse complement strand
GCGCAGAATACGCATCACCGTCTTTTCTCCGTAGTACGTCGGGAGCACCGACACACGAAAGCTCACTTCTTCGCCATCAGCATTTATTTTAAAGCGACCGTCCTGCGGCAAGCGCTTCTCGTCGAGCTTTAATCGGGACAATACCTTAATACGTGCAGTAAGCGCGGGGGTGAGTGTCGAGGGGAGCTCCATCGCGTCATGCAACAATCCGTCGATACGAAAACGTACCAGCAATTTATCCTCCATCGGCTCGATGTGGATGTCAGACGAGCCCTGCGTGATCGCGTGACGAAGGAGCGTGTCCATAATTTTAACCACCGGCACGTCTTCTGCCATTTTGGCGAGCGCTTTGTCGTCGGTGACCGTACCCACGTCACGTGCTGCCGCACGAATAATGTCACCAAACTCATCCTTAAGAGACTTTTGATACTGCACCAACACGTTCTTTATTGACTGCATGTCGGTGAGCCGCGGCAAAATCTTTAGACCAACCTTCTTTTTGATGAAATTAATCGCTTCAAGGTCGTTGGTATCCAACATCGCCACCTCCAAAGAGTCATCGTTCTTTTTAAACGCGACGATGTTGTGCGTGCGCGCAATGGGCTCTGGGATAAGCGTTAAAACAGATACATCTATCTTGGTATTGGTGAGCGAAATAAATGGGATGCCCATCACATGCGCCAAGATGCGACGCACATCGTCCGCCCCAATCGAGCCGCGACTCACCAATACATCTTTGAGTGGCGTTTTTTTCTCCTTCGACTCCTCTTCAGCCGCGTCGATATCGGCGCGGCTAATAAGCCCGGACGCGAGTATAAACTTTTTTAAATCGCTATCAGCGACCTGCATTCATGAATTGTATCACTCGAACTATGCAGCTCGCTGAACATCTACAGATGCTTTTGCTGTTCCTCCACGTACGGGACGATCGACTACGCGAAGAACCACTTTTTCTCCGGTAGACAACTTTGTAATACCAGAACCACGTAGTGACTCTTGATCAAAATACACATCTCCAACCCTTGGGACAACAATAAATCCATATGCTCGCCCGTCATCGGTCACTTGTCCCCACTTAACGGTGCCTGATACAACGGGGGCTTTCTCTGCTTGTACAAATGCAGTCATACAAATATTAATTATTACTTACATCGAGGCTGGGTAGACTGTACTCCTATTCAACAAAAAGTCAAGCGGCTGTCTGCGACCCACATCTAAAAATTGTATCGTCTCGCGTCAACGCTTGTTTTTCATATACTTCCATAATCTCCACGTTGCAAATGCACCGAATCCAAGAATAAAAAGAGGAAACGCTGCAATAAATGCAGAAAATGAAATTAAAGCTGTCGCAGTAGCAACACTCGCCGTAACTAAAGAGGCGATAAACATATCAAATGCGAGTGCCCCACCAGCGAGCGTATCCGTAGTTCTCGATCGGTCCGGATGCGCCCAGTCGGGACGAGTCCCCGCATCAGCGTGCGCATCCTGCTGTCGCCATGACTTTGGTGCACCAGCACGTGCCTGTTTTTGTTCTGCCTGCTCAACCTGCTCGCCTAACTCACGCAACGCCGCCTCAGCTTCTAGAAGCGCTTTTTGTTCTTGGTCTTGAACACCGGGTTCTTCTGGTGGCTCAACTGGCCCGCTATCAACTCGCGATTCTGCAGGGGGCGCCTTAGGCATCGCCTTAATAACCTCTACCGCCTTCGCTTGTTCAACCACCTCTAACTCCGCCCTATCGTCACCCACACTCTCTGCTGGACCACGTGGTTTTTGTCTCATATATCAATTATATCACTGACACAATTAGTAGAGTTCAATCTGTAACCTGACCCGCCACTGCCCCCTTGGTACTTCTGGCCCTCTGTGTTGAACACTCCCTGGACCCGTCGTGTGGACACTGATCCCATTTTTGGGCGTCGATACCTTGCGTGCCCCATCCTCGCTTGCAAACTCGGTACCCGGCCCATGGTACGTTTTGATAATTCTCGTTATACCGCTATCACTTATTCCACGCTCACCATCTCTATGCCAGTTTTGTGCATTGGCCGGCCCCTTATCGAGTCCGAGCGAAATGCCCATTAGTTTTTTCTTCGGGAAAAGTGCACGAAACTGCTTTGCATCACTAAGTACCTGCTGCAAAAACGGCCTGACCTCTGGTGGCGCGCCAGCAATCTGCGCCTCGAGTTCTGCAAACATCAGCGTGTCACCATTTTGTCGCCGAGCCAGCTCTGGCGATGTAGCGAGAAGTGCACGGCGCGTCGGCGTGTCCATCCAAAAGTCGCGCGACTTCCCCACCAGCGGACCATAAGTACTTATGAGTGGCGCACAATCGACGTGTTCTCCTGCATCTTCTACAAACACTGCACCCGTAGCCCCAGACTCTGCCGCGACCTCGTCTAGGCCAACGACCTTCATGCCCTCGTCACAATTTTTTACTTTCTCTGAAAATGTCCTCCCCCGCGCTTCGCTCGGGTCTATCTGTTTTTCTTCATGCTGTTCTGCCATATTTTCTAAACAATTTTACCTGCAATGACTGCAGCAAGTGCAGCAATTAACAAGTCTGTATAGCGATTCCAAGTATCGACGCGGTCTTTCGACTCGATATACTCTGCATACACTTGTGCATTCTCTGCCTTAAACTGCTCGAATGTTTGCCCCCGTTCCCGCGCCTCCTTCTCTTTCTTTTCAAACGCATCAATACGCTCCTTGTGTCTACTCGATATAAGGTAGCGCTGTATCCAATCACCGGGAGACATCTGCATTAATGCATATCCGACACCACCCGCTGCAGCGGCAGCGAGAAATCCGGGCAAAGTGAAACCGCCAGACGCAAAAAGGGTTAGGCCGACGATGCCGATAAGAACCCCCACCGCTAAAATTTGCACCGCCTCTCTGCGGAATGCCTCAAAGGCACTTCTCAATTTTTTGAATCGTCGCTCCTTTATCTCTAGCCCAACAGTGAGGTCAAACTTTCGTTCTGCCTCGCGTGCCGCGTCGCCACCTTCTGCAAGAAAGATAAAATTGATATAGCGATGACGCGCGACACGGTGCGCTTCTAAATCTTTAGGATTTTTAGTTTCGCTGTATTTTTCACGCGTTGCGCGCGCCTCTTCAAATAACTGCGCTTCAATTTTGCTGAGCTCTTTCTCACGCTTTTTGCGCTCTACGGGCGAAAGTTTTTTAGGGTCGCCCCGCCACTTCTCTGGCCACAAATCACTCACGTCCTCGGGATTTTTTTCTTTTTGGTTTAATCCTTCAGGCATGAAAGATTATGAAAAGAAAATTGCCCAGATAGCTCCTGTAGCCAGAAGGTAGGCTAGAAATCCTCCGGGGCCGCCGGCTATACTTGCGGCTGCCAGACCAATTAGCCAAGCTGAGCTGAGTATGACGACCTCAAGTGCGGCACCAGTGTATCCGATGTACCGCAAAAGTCTGTGCCCCATTTTTTCTTTTGTAACTGGCCCGAATGGCGAGCGCTCAAGCCCTGTACGACCTCTATCTGGCGCGTCCCCGGCATTCGCAGTATTTTCTACCAACACCTCTTGGACCTCATGACCTTCGACAGCATCTTCAATTTGTGCGACAGCAGCGGTGGCTTCGCGTCGAATGCGCTCATAGTCAGCATTTTGTACACCACCACCGTCAGCACGGACTTCTACAGGACCTGAATTAA
>JBDKFU010000004.1:0-7344 GCA_039798565.1 Candidatus Parcubacteria bacterium | reverse complement strand
CCTTATTGGATCAAACACTGAGCGGGCGATTATACGATTTGAGTCTGAGGGCAAGGTGCTCGGCGAAGGAGTTTCGAGCATATCGATGGTGGCGCCAGGCAGGGGGCAGACGGTCGACATTGTGGTCTCTGCAGTGGCCGAGGGGGGCGCATCAAATCGCACCGTTTTTACTCTCGCGCCGCAGGACGTCAGCCTTGTATATGAGAGCGAGAGTGCACTACCGCCTTTCATAGGCATCCGCCCGCTTGGTGACGCACACTCGACATTCACCGTTTTGGCTGTTCCTGACCTTATCGAGGGGGCATCTCGTGTATTAAACAGAGACATCTACTATGAGTGGAGCGTCAACGGCTCGATACGAAACAGCCTTTCCGGATATGGCCGCTCTGTTATAACTCTTGAACCTCCGTTATTCAATTCTGCATTCTCAGTTAAGGTCACTGCCTCGAGCCGTGGGGGAAGTACTGCAGAGAGAACGGCGACACTGTCGCCAAAGTCTCCTGATGTGGTGATTTATGAGTCAGGGCCACTGTCGGGCGTGGAAACAGCGCGTGCCGTGGTCGGCACACACCAGTTTCCAAACGAGGAGACGGCGTTCATTGCATATCCACTGTATGTAAAAGACTGGCGCGACCTAACTATCGGCTGGACCCTGAATGGTGCCCCGATCGTCCTTGAAACTGACGATATTCGAAGGGCAACATTTAGAAAAACGGGTGCGGGGTCTGGCTCATATCGTGTTGGGGTAGAGTACACGCATCCAAAACGTTTCTTCGAAGAAAAGAATCAATCATTCTTGCTAAACTTCTAATATGCGTATAGCCACACATCTTTTTGTTGTTATTGCCATGGTGTTTCCGCTTGCGGCTGGCGCGGCAGAATTTGTGCCCATTGCCCCCATACCAGGGCTGCCGACAAACACAAGCGCACCACTCTCAGAGTACGTAAATATTGTGTTTAACCTTGCTATCACCGTCGGGGCAGTCGCGGCAGTCATGATGATAGCCTATGGCGGCATAGAGTACATGCTCTCGGCGGCACTCCCGCAACAAAAAGACGGGAAAACGAAAATACAAAACGCCTTTTTGGGGCTTGCGCTCCTCCTCTTGGTGTATCTTATTTTGTTCGTCATCAATCCGGACCTCGTGTCGCTAAAAGCCCTCGAACAATAGTCATGAATGCTCGCGTAACACTTGCTCTTGCGTTTGTCTCCCTCATCGTACTGCTGGGCGTGGGGGTGTGGGCTTTCCAAGCACTCACTACTGATGGCTCGGCGACTGACAGGGACAATTCTGGCGGGCTTTTTGATTCTTTTTTCCCGTTTGGTAATCCGTTTATCCCCGGCGACGACACGCCACTTGGTGGAAACAATAACGGCGTTACAGAGGGGTCCGCACCCACACTTCGTCGTATTTCAAACGTCCCCGTTGCCGGAGCAACATTCTACGTTGTTTCAACGACCTCGCCAGTGCATGTGCGCTATGTTGAGCGTGAGACGGGACACATATACCAAACGCCCGTTGACCGACTCGAGTCCACACGTCTCTCGCTGACGACCATACCCGCAGTTCGCGAGGCGCTGTTTACTACCGGGTCGACAACTATCATGCGTGTTGTGTCTGACTCGGGAGCCGTCGATAACTTTATATCAACACTACGCACCATAACGCCGGACCAGTCGCTCGTCGGCTCGTTCTTGCCACAGTACGATCGCATCGCGGTCGATAAAAACAAAACATTTGTCGGCCTCACCGAGTCATCTTTGGGCTCAACACTTGAGATGCGCATCGCGAGTGGCACCGACCCCAAGAGTGTGCACGCGTCCGTTATTCGCTCGTGGATACCGCTCGTCGCGGCGGGGAAGGTATTCGTTGCAAGCGCTCCAGCATCACGACTCTCAGGCTCCGTATTTGAAGTGCGCGGAAGCGAACTTATTAAGGTTGTGGGCGACGCGCCGGGCCTTATGCCAATGATTGACGCGGGCGGGACGTACATCGCCTATTCGACTGGCTCCGGCTCATCGCTTGGTCTGTCGGTGTACGACACAAGCACAGACATCGAATACCGCGCACCGGTTGGGACACTAATACCAAAGTGTGCATTTATCCCAAACGCGGCCCCCCTCATGCTGTGTGCAATCCCAAGTTCAATTCCTGTGGGTGAATATCCTGACGATTGGCTCTTGGGTCGCGTACACACGACGGATGATTTGTGGTACGTCGACGCAGTAAACGGAACGGTGACTGCCGCTGCAGCATTTGAAAACGCGGGTCCGTTCGACATCACCAATCTACAGGTGAGCAATGATGGGGGATATGCGCTCTTTATAAACAAGAACGACGGGATGCTTTGGTCTACAACACTGAGTCCTCTGCCGTAGGTACGGGCGCGCTTGGCGCATTTGGATCCTTGTATCGAACGACTATGTGGCGGAGCTTGCCCTCACCGACCGACATGGTCTCAATGTCTGGCATATCTTTAAGCGTTGCGTGAATAACCATGCGCTCGTACGAGCTCATTGGGCTCATTTCGATGTCATAGCGGAAGGTGCGTGCGCGCTCGGCGAGAAGCTTGGCTTCCGCTTCTAGCGCCTCAACACGTCGCGCGAGATAGCCGTTTACGTCGACAGAAAGGTGCGCACCATCAACGAGCTCTTTTTCATGTATCTTCTTAACTAACTGATTAATCGCGGAGAGGGTGTCTCCGTGATTTCCTATAAGAAGCCCGGACTCTGCGGTGGTGATGCGGATAACGGTACCCTGCGCATCTTTTGCTTCAACTGCTTCCGCAGTAATCCCCATGAACGAGAGTAGTTTCTGAACGGTTTGAAGCGGGGTCATGCTTTTTTAGCGGTGCTACGATGCGTCCGATGAGCAACCACCTCTTGTATAATGCCAAAAATGTTCGAGGTAAGGAAGTAGAGTGCGATAGCAGCAGACGCAACATAGGCGACGACCGCAAGGACGACGGGGAGCACGTAGCGCATCTGTATGTGCATCGAGGAGGCGAGGTCATCCTGGAAGCCCTTGCCGGTCTTTTCTGGGGCGACTGGCATCATAAGGCGGGCCTGTATGAACTGGGTAATGCCCACGAGGAGGGCGAGCGGGATACTCCCTTTGGCGAGGTCCACAAGCCCCAGAAACACAAAAGAGGACGCTTCTGGGGCGGTGATGAATGAGTAAAGGAGGGACGGGTCAAAGCCGCTCGACTTACTTTCTGCCAAAATGACCCAGTAGAGGCCTAAAATGACTGGAATCTGTATAAAAAGGATGAGAATGCTCGCAAATGGGTTAACCTTGTTCTCCGCATAGAGAGCGAGGGTCGCACGTGCGAGGGCCTCGGAAGAATCTTTATGCTTTTCCTTTATTTCTTTCATCTGCGGCTCGAGCGCGCGCATCGAACGCTGGGTGTGTGACGCCTTGAGTGCAAGCGGGAAGAGGATGAGCTTAACCACGACGGTGATTAAAATAATCGCGACACCAACGTCCCCGCCAGGGATAATCGATACTAAAAATGCGAGCGCATTATAAATCGGCTCATATATAACGGAATGGAAAAAACCCGAAATCATACGATCTTCTTAGTGTAGCGCACCGCGAAGCGATTCAACAATTTTTTGGAAGGGCGCCGTAGACATTTCTTTTGTTGGGTATACAGCAAGAGCGTGGGGGAGTGGCATAAGCGCGCGGATGGCCGCATAGGTGCGGCGACGGATACGGTTCCTTAGGGGCGCCGTTTTAGCAACCTTTTTAGATACTATGACGGCTGCGGAGCCTCCTGTTTTTTCAGAAATATGGCTATATAGAGCCACTGTTCCAAATTCAAAGCGTACCCGACGTGTGGGCTTACCGGTGAACACGTGGTGAGGGAGGCGCGCCTGAAGCGGGAGCATGGACTAGACAGTCAAGCTGTGGCGACCCTTGCGGCGGCGGCGGAGGAGAACCCGACGACCATTCTTAGTTTTGGTGCGCGTGATAAAGCCGTGCGTTTTTGCTCGCTTACGCTTTTTCGGCTGATAGGTTCGCTTCATACACCAATATGTACCATATACACAGTTTATCCGCAACTTGCCACAATAGAACGGCGAGGGATAATAGACCCTATGGAGCTCGACACCAAACAGTTGTGGGAAAACATTCTCACCAACATTGAGCTCACGATTTCTCCTGCTAGTTTCAAAATGTGGTTTACAGAAACCCACATTGTCCGCATCGATGATGGGGTACTCTATGTCGGCGTACCCAACCAACTGACCCGCGATTGGCTCAACGAGAAGTTTGGAAAGCTGATTTTGAAGACCGTTCGCGGCTTTGTCGACACTATCCGTGCGGTCGAGTTCACCGTATCTCGAGATTCGAGCAAAAAGGTGGTCGAAAAGGTGGTCGCGACCAAGAGTAGCGACGAACTTCCACTCAATGACTACCTCATTAACCGCTCTGACAACCTGAACCCGCGCTATACCTTCGACTCTTTCGTGGTGGGGCCCTTTAACGAACTGTCATACACCGCTGGTATCGCGGTCGCCAAGGCGCCCGGCATCGCGTATAACCCGCTTTTTATCTACGGAGAGACGGGTCGCGGCAAGACGCACCTCATACAAGCCATTGGTGCATCAATTAAACGCGCCAGTCCCTCCAAAAAGGTTTTCTACCTAACCGCAGAGCGCTTTGGCTTCGAGTTTATGTCTGCGATCAACAATCGCTCTATCCCACAGTTTAAAGAAAAGTATCGATCCTACGACGTACTCATCATCGACGACATGCAGTTCTTCTCGAAGAAGGGGACACTGCAAGAAGAGTTCTTTCACCTATTTAATACACTCCACGACGCGAACAAACAAATCATCTGTTCATCAGACCGCCACCCAAACCTTATCCAGGACATCACCGATCGCCTTAAATCACGCTTTGTGGCCGGAATGACGGTATCTATCCAGGAGCCTGACCACGAGAGCCGTATGGCCATTATTAAGACCAAGGCCGAGTCTCTTGGACTTATGCTGTCTGACCCCATCATCGAGGCGTTATCGCTTGCTGTACCGGGCAATATCCGTGATATCGAGGGCATGCTCAACACCGTGTTGTGCCAGGCGCAGCTCCGCGGCGCACTGTCAGACGATCAGATACGCGACCTTATCAAAAATACTGCTCGACCAAAGCGCTCAGTGTCGGTTAAGCACGTTATCCAAAAGATATCGGACTTTTATTCGCTCGACGAAGCGACCATGTACGCCAAAACACGCCGCAGAGAGGTGGTGAAGCCACGTCAAATCATTATGTACATTCTCCGCGAGGACTTTCATATGTCGTACCCGGCCATTGGTACTGTTTTTGGTGGCCGCGACCACACCACCGTCATCCACGCATGCGAAAAAATAAAGGTCGACATGTCTGCGGATGAAGAATTGAAGGTGCAAATCGAAGAAATTCGTGGAATGCTTAAATAAAAATAGTGTGGATATGTCTATGTATAACCCAGCCACGAACACTGCCCGGAACAATGTGTATAACAATGCACATCATGGAACTGGAGCGAAGCAAGGAGTTATGAACACTGTCGCCCGTGCCCATCCCGGACTTTTCCCCGCTGCGATTTCATTTCCATTCATACGATACGCCGTGAAATTTATTTTCCACAGTATCCACAGAGCATAATAATCATAAGTATTTATATGAAGCTAGAAATAACTAAAGAACATCTAGAACGAGCTGCAGGGATTGGAGCAAAGATCAGCAACAAGAATCTTTCGCTCCCGGTACTTCAGTGTGCGGTGTTTGTGGTGAGCGGAGACCGGGCAGTGCTTCGTGCGACGAATCTTGACGTGAGTGTCGAGATGATTTTGAAGGCGAAGATTCATGCGGAGGGGATAGTGGCAGTGAACGCGTCTGTGCTTGCACAGACGGTCGGTGCTTTCTCTGGACAGCGTCTGACGCTGACGCTCGAAGGGTCACAGCTGATTATCCGTGGTGAGACGGGTAAGACGGCGCTTGCGACAGTGGACGCTGCAGAATTTCCAACACTTCCGTACGTTAAGGAAAATGAGGGGTTGAGCGCAGAGCTTCCTGCAAGCGACCTTTCGTCTGCGATTCGTACGGTGTCGTTCGCGGCAGCGCAGACGAGTATGAAACCAGAGCTTGCAAGTGTGGCGCTTCTCCTCGAGAAGGGGGAGCTGGTGACTGCGGCGACGGACTCTTTTCGTCTTGCTGAGGCGCGCCGTGCAGTGAAGTCGAAGGCGCACTTTGGGACAGTGCTTCTCCCTGCGCGCAACGTACCGGACATTATTCGTGCCCTGGAAGGCGTAGAAACGGTCGAGGTGCGTGTTACGGACAATCAGGTGACCTGTGTGACCCAAGAGGGCTATATCACCACCAGAACCGTCGATGGCGCGTTTCCAGAGTACTCAGCGATTATTCCAAAGCAGTTTCAGGTTCGTGCGACCGTGCTCAAGGAGGACGTCGCGCGCGCATTTAAAATGGTTACTATTTTTGCAGACTCATACTCGCAGGTAACTCTCTCGTTTGGTGTTGCAAAGAAAAAGTTTGAAGTTGAGTCGTCCAATGTTGCGGTTGGCGAGACACACGAAGAAATTGACGCACTTCTTGAAGGCACTGACCTCACGATAAAGTTCAACGGACGCTACATCACAGATGCACTTCATGGAATAAACGCAGACTCTGTCCTCCTCTCGGTCGCGGGGCCAGGAAAGCCAATGGTCATCGAAGATTCACCGCGCAGAGGCTTTCTCTATCTTGTGATGCCGATGAATCGCTAGTTCGTTCCATGAAAAGCGCAGGGGATTTTTTAAAAAAGTTTCAATCACTGACACCGCCGCACGACGCGCTCAAAAAAGCAGTCGTGAACGCCGCTCGCGTCTACGGTATCAATCTGTCGAAAGGGCAGGTCAAGATGCATAATGCTACCGCCTATATTGAGGCGCCCTCGATCATCAAAAATAAAATTCGTATTCACCGCGGCGATATTTTGAAACACATACACGAGGAACTCCCAAAATCTTCCTCCCTCATCCGCGACATTCGCTAACGGTAGATGTAGGAGCCGTCGTTGAATCCGTTTTGTGCGGCCCAGCGGCGCACACCGTACTCCCAGCGCGTAAACTGTGGATCGTTTGCAGGATTCGATGGTACTGCACCGCGCGGGTCTTTCTTATCGAGCCAATACAAAATCGAGTGTACATTCACCGTAATTTTTTCTCGGCCGTTCTCGTTGGTCACATCGCCGCCCTGCCAAATGCCGCGAAGTATCGGTTTATCCGTATCACGCGTGAGAAGCGGAGGCTCTTGAAACGGCTTGTCGGGGTAGAGCGTGAGCGCATAATTAAAATAC
>JBDKFU010000003.1:0-5616 GCA_039798565.1 Candidatus Parcubacteria bacterium | reverse complement strand
CGCACACCCCAACATGAAAGGCATCACAAATGCTGAAGTTGAGACTGTGTTTGGAGAAAAGTTTGTAAAAGGCATCACCTACCGTGATTTGGTGACTGACACCGTGCACACGATTGATGTTACGGGCATTTTTGTCGAGATTGGACTCGTCACCGCGACATCATTTGTAAAAGATTTAGTGAATGTCGATAAAATAAACCGCATCATTGTGCACCCAAAGAGTCAGCAGACGTCTGTCCCTGGAGTGTGGGCTGCTGGCGACTGTACAGACGCACTCTACCACCAAAACAATATCGCTGCTGGCGACGCAGTTAAAGCTATCGAGGACATCTACGTCTGGCTCAACGCCAAATAAATTACTCGTTGTCGAGAGAATCCCAGAGATACCGGCACGCGATAGTGCGGTAGGGGCGCCAGGGCTCTGCTAAGCGCACCATCTTTTCATGCGTCGGGAGAGTTTTAAGATTGAAGAGGCGCTGCATACCCTTTTGAATACCAAGATCCCCTGTTGGAAGAATGTCCGGTCTGTGGAGTGTAAACATGAGAAACATGTCAGCGGTCCAGCGCCCTATCCCCTTCACTGCAATTAGGTGATCGCGTATCGCCTCATCAGTCATTTCATGAAAGTTCTTTGGGTTTACCGTACCGTCTATAAACTTTTTGCTGAGATCAAGTACATATGATGCTTTTTGATTGGACAGTCCAACGCTTCTTAATTTTGTGAGATGCGTCCTTGCGACACTACGCGGAGTCAGCCCTCTCGGGTAAAGCGCCTTAAATCGCGCATAAATAGTCGCTGCGGCTTTAACCGACAACTGCTGTCCAACAACAGCGCGACACAAGGACTCAAACGGGTCCCGCCCGTGCACCCATTCCAACTTCCCACCCATTATCCTGGCCATCCGTGCATCCTTCCTCAGGTGCGCTGTTGCCTTTCTCAGCATCGCTGGAGTCATTTCAATAATTGTTTAAATCCCTCACGTATACCCTCCTCTCCTTGGAATAGGGTAAGCGTCTGTATCTCTTCAATTGTAAAGTACTTGTATTCAGAAAACTGTAGCGAGGTATCGAAGGTCGACAGGTCTAGTTGTGTCGGGTAGTAGCACATCAGCGTGTAGTACCACTCCATGTTGCGTCTCCCATGCACGATGTTGGGTATGGTCAGTACTGGCTGTGGCGCGATTGAAACCGCTCTACACCCACTCTCCTCCTGTATCTCACGTGTGAGCGCCGTCGGTGCGTCCTCGCCAAAGTCTAGTCCGCCACCAAACGACTCCCAATCCTGGGTATCACGCTTGAACGCGAGCAAAAACTTGTTACCCTCTCTAACCAAAGCCTTGATAGATACGCGATAGAAAGCGTCGGGAAAGTCAGGTGACTGGTTCATGACTTCAGTGTAATCGACTTCTTTGCTGTGTTAAAGAGACTACGTGTCTTTCGTATCCAACTGAGTGCCTCACGCTCACTTTTTGACCGCTTGAGCCACCAGAGCCACCGCTCCATGATTTTTAAATACATGACGGCCTGGAGCACTTGTTCGTCTCTAGCCTTGAAACCATAACCCTTCAAGAGCGCGGCGCGAGATAGCGCGGGATATGAACCAAAGCTCGCCCATATTAAAGACACAGCGACATCAACAAATGGGTGCGATATCTGCGCGACAGGATCAAAGACCTTAATCGCTTTGATGCCAAATGTGTTAAAAAGCCCTAAATCGTTGTGCACCAGAACCGGTCCCCTACCTTGCTTTGCGTCTGCCTCCACAATAGTGATGGCGCGCTCTATAAGTTGTGTCTCCTCTTTTGTCGCAAGTTTGTTCGAGTGGAGCTCGCGTATATGCTTGGGCGTAAAAATCTCTCGCACCTGCTCTCCATATGTTTTGTACTGTCCAGTAAACTTTTTTAGCGACGCCACTTCGCCATACCCACTCCCTTTTGCTTTCTTTATTTTAGCGAGCGTCCTACCCAACATCGTATAGAGCGACAAGACTTGTGACTTATTCTTACCATGCATCTCTTCTTCAGTCGTACCCGTTGATATATATTCAAGTATCTCCACCGTCGCAGGAAAGGTCTTTGTCGCTGGTATAAGTGCGAGTACTTTGACTGTGTTTACACCGACAGTGCGCCACTGTTTTAAAAAAGCTGCCTCACGCTCAATGCGCGCGCCGTCTACTGACGATTTAACGACATAGACTCCACTCTTGTCGCGAACGCGCATCACCACCGAGCCGACTGAATAGCCGACAAAAAAGCCATCGATGACGAAGCTTTTTGCGTCTAAGAAGCTCACCTCGGGCAGGCGTCGCGCAAGATGGATAAAGTTTTTTCTAAAACGTTTATTAGCAGGCGTCATCCAGCCATGGATGAGCGGTACGTCGGCAATTTTTGTTTTCATTTTCTTGATAAATTTTTCGCTTCAGTCAGTATAGCGAGATCGCGGCGGGTCATAAAGCGGGCGAGGTAATGGTCACGGTCGAGCTCGACCCGCACCGTTTCAATCGCCGTATCGAGCGGCATCCATTCTGTCACAAACCCCTCAGCCTTCTCATTTTCCTCGAGCGCAGACTCACCCTTGTCGCCGACGACGTGCGCAACATGCGCGTAGGATATTTGATGTAGTGCAATTTTATTTCTCCACTCCTCGACCATGCCAAGTTCCTCCAACGTATTAATCTTGCACCCTATTTCTTCTTGCACCTCACGGTGCAGTGCAGTGACTATGTCTTCGCCCTCTTCTATCCCCCCGCCAGGAAGTTTGTGATAGTTGTGCACCGTCGAGTGCAGTAGTGCTACATTATTGTCAGCATCAAACACCACTGCCCGCGCAGCTGCGCGCTCCTGATATTCTGCAGGAGCAGGCTCAGCTGAACCAGTATCAGCGTCACGAAGTTGAAGTATTAGTTTCATGTGCGGAGAGGGAGAGATTCGAACTCTCGAGACCCTTTCGGGTCTGCTGGTTTTCGAAACCAGTGCATTCGACCACTCTGCCACCTCTCCATTACTGCCGAACTGTTAGATTCTAGCATTTTATAGCCAAAATGCTATATTCTAATGGTACGCAAGGCCCTATCGTCTATCGGTTAGGACACGAGCTTTTCAAGCTTGGAAGCCGGGTTCGACTCCCGGTAGGGTCACCAATGAAAACTACAGCCGCGTCACTAAAGCGAGTGTACGCATATAGCTTTGCGAGCATTTATCCTCTCTATATCACTAAGGTAAAGAAAAAAGGTCGCACCAAAAAGGAGCTCGACGAGGTCATTTGCTGGCTCACCGGCTATACACAGAAGGGGCTCGAGGCGCAGATTAAAAAAGGTAGTGACCTCGAGACATTCTTTGCTAAGGCGCCAAAGTTGAACCCAAAACGTAAAATGATCACCGGCGTTATCTGCGGCGTACGTGTCGAAGATATTACAGAACCGACCATGCAAACAATCCGCTACATGGATAAGCTGGTTGACGAACTTGCCAAAGGCAGGACGATGGAAAAGATTTTGCGGAAATAGCGAGACTACCTATGCACTCGGTTTTGCAGGGCGAACGATTTTTAACTTTGCGAGCACTGATGAAAGTACGGTATCTTTCATTAAAAGTCCAGTGTCTGGGTCCACTAAACTAACACGCTGCGATAAACCGCGATTCTTAGTCGCATACACACGAAAAATTTTCTTATATCTTTGACCCACGGGTCACCGTGAGGAAATTTAACGAGATCGCCCTGCACAACTACAATGCCACGCTGCTGATCTGTTAGTTTTTCTACGTGCGACTTTTCAGGTCGCGGAGCTTTGGCACTAAAACCTGTGACGTCCTTAGCCAATTTACGTCGAACATCAGAAACCTCATAGCGCATGGTCATAAAAAATTGTTTAGTGATAGTCTGCCTTCCCCGCCACAACCGCCCTCGCCTGACGTATTGCCTCCGCTTCGCTAATCTTTCTTGCCCGTAGTGCCTTACGGATGGCTACAAAAACGCCGACCTCTACATCATTGGCACCCATAACCTGTGCCTTCTGCTCCTCTACTGCGATAGCAGCTTCAGCGCTCATGACTGGACTATACCAGAGCCCTGTCGATTTGCAAATTACCGACTCCTCAAAATAGAGCTACCCTACATTCAATATCTATAGTCCCATTTTTATTAATTTTTCCCTCCCCATACGCTGCCGTGACTTGATGCTACCAAGAGGTGCTTTGGTCCGCACCACTGTCTCGCTTTGCGTCTCACCCATTGCTGCAGCAAGCAGGGCATCTCGTTGCTCTAACGGAAGTGAATGCACGGCACGCATCGTTTGAGATGCCATCACCGCATGCTCTTGATTGGGTTCGGCGTGTCCTGGTGCAATGAGGTGCGCGCGACGCTTTTTGACCGCAGCGCGCCTCCCGTGGTCGATATACTCTCTCTTAGCAATGTTGCCCATCCACGTCGACACAGAGGATTGGGTGGGATCATACAGCGCACGCTGCTTCCATGCCTTTTCCGCGGCAATCTGAGCGAGATCATCTGCTCCGTCCCGGCCCTGTGTCAACTGTCTGCAAAATGCCCGCACTTTCGGATACGCGTCTGTAATCAGATTCGCAAATGAGTGCTCCTCCTTCGTCATGGCGCTACTCTATCACAACACAAATGATTTGCAAAAACGCTACTCCTCTAAAAAGCCGCCGGCTTGGTGTGCCCAGAGACGTGCATAGAGGCCGCCCGCTTTTGCAACAAGCTGATCGTGAGTCCCGTCTTCAACAACCCTCCCTCCTTCGAGCACCAAGATACGGTCCATGGCACGGATGGTAGACAAACGGTGTGCGATGGCGATAACCGTTTTCTTTTCCATAAGCTCTTTGAGTGCAACTTGAATCGCCGCCTCGCTTTCAGAATCCAAAGAACTGGTGGCTTCGTCGAGAATAAGTATCGGTGCCGCCTTTAAAAGAGCACGCGCGATGGCGACACGTTGGCGCTGGCCACCGGACAATTTAACACCGCGTTCGCCCACCAGTGTGTTGTACCCCTCGGGGAGTGCCAATATAAACTCGTGTGCCTCAGCCTTGCGTGCCGCCTCCATAACCTCTTCATCTGTCGCGTCAGGCCGCCCATACGCTATGTTCTCACGGATAGTGCGGTGAAAGAGCGATGGGTCCTGTGGCACCACCGCTATGGCGCCATGCAGAGAGTCCTGTGTCACTCCTCGCACATCCATTCCATCAATGCGTATTGCACCGGCCTTTACATCATGCTGACGCAAGAGGAGCGAGACAAACGTTGTCTTTCCACTTCCTGACGGACCGACAAGTCCAACGCGTGTTCCAGGCGCAATGGTGAGCGAGAAGGATTCAAAGACATTAGCTTCATTGTAGGCGAACGTGACTGCATCAAACTCGACACTACCCGCACGTGAAGAAAGGACGGCCGCATCAGGACTATCGACGATATCATGCGGTCGAACAACCTCTTTCAACCCTTCATCCACTTCTCCATAGCGCTCTGCAAACTGATTGATAGACGAACCAATAAAGGTAAACCAGCCCATGATGCCGCTTACAATGGCGAGTATCATAATGAGTTCTCCGGTCGTGATCGACGCGTCACGCCACAAAAAGAATGCGCCAAAGAGCATGCCCACCA
>JBDKFU010000002.1:0-4223 GCA_039798565.1 Candidatus Parcubacteria bacterium | reverse complement strand
AGCTAATTCTTATAACTACGAGGGACGACACACCGGGTGGGACCTTGGGGTCGGGCACGTCATAGATTTCTGTCTGAGGGAACACGCGTTTCGCTTTTTCTTTGAGCTGTAGCGAGATAGTGCGAAAGACGACTACTCCAGATCTCTTTCCTCGAAGCGTATCTCGTATAATTCGCTCAAAGTCGCGCAGATTACCGCTTGCACGTAGCGCGCGGTCAGCAAATATCTCGTCGAGCCAGATAAAGCGCTCCGGCACTTTCTCTTTCAGTATGCGGCGTAGCTCGTCTGAGTCTCTGCCCTTGGATCTATATTTTTTTTCGTACATGGCACCCTTGTTCCATGGATAACTGACAGCGGCGACGAGCACATTCCCGCGCGCGTCGGTCTCGACATAGAGCGTTGCACGACGGTTTTGAAAGATGGTGCACAGCATCTCTGACACCTCTTGGTTTGAGTACGCCTCAATTAATTTAGTTTTGCATTGCGGGCATGCACTCCCTGGTTCAAGGCGCGTATACACATCGCATGATGCGCACTTCGAAACCTCAAACCACGGCTCTCCGGCGAATGCTCGTTTATATGCCGGCACCAACTTTGGTATCCATGCTACCTGCTCCATGCTCGAGCGCAGGGTCACCATTCGCGCATCGAGAGCCTCTGGTTTACCTTCGGTCATCATAACTACTATCCCTGAAGTTGGGGTTGCTGCGCCTTTGCTCTGCTAAACGTTTCAGAATACGTTGCCTACGACTCTGAAAGTAGATTCTAATTTCACGAATAACATTTTTAATTTTTTCCATATGTATATTAATTAACTACCTATTTCTTCCGATACCAATCGACAGGGACGCGTTTGAGTTCTCCTGTTTTCATTTGGATCAGTTCGCGCACTGCTTTTCTCCACCGAAACGTACCTCGTAGTCCATCTTCTTTCTTCCATCGGTAGTATGCGGGACTCGATGCATAATCGTCATCGTCAAAAAGTTTTTCGTAGTTTGTCCTAGTCATTTGGTTTTAGCTCGTGTGAGCTCACTAGTTGTCTGTAGACGTGAGTCTTTAGAATGAATAAAGTCTTCTAAATAAAAAACCGCCTATTTATTTTTGATGGGCGGCATACGCGGCAGGTCTCGTTGTTACTTTTTAATTCGAGAAAGTGCCGTGCGGTAGCCGCCCTGTCCGTGCTTCAGCCAATGGGCGACACGACTCACCGTGGTCACCGATGCGCCGGTTGCATCTGCCACAGTGCGATATGACACATCCTTAGAGAGTGCGCGGGCGATAGCGATACGCTCTGCAAACGCCTCAAGTTCTGCTCGTGTGCAGAGGTCGCGGAGAAACGCCGCCATCTCGTCCCGGGTTTTTAGTACCCGTAGGGCATCGTAGAGGGGAGCCATGTCCAATTTTCTTTTTGTACGTTGCATATGTGTCATAGTACCACTGTAGTACTACATTGATACAGTATATCGTTTGGGGTGCAGGTTGTCAAGGTGGTGTCGATTGTGCTTTGATAGCTCCATGAGTGGGGAGAAACCGATTCGACTGTACCGGAGGACAAAGCGTCCTCGGGGTGCGGTCCGAGCGCGCGAGATAGATTTTTATGCTGAGGATGTGCAGGTCAGTGCAATCGTGGAGCCAAACCTGAGGCCAAAGGACGCATACTACATCAATAACCTTGATGTGCTACAGCGGACTAAGCGGGGGCTCGGGTATGGGACTGCAGCGCTCGATCAAATCATAAAAATTGCTAAGCGAGCAGATGCGTCTACAATAGTCGCGCGAGAAGTGCTCACCACGGCTGAAGGTTTTTGGAGAAAGAATAAGTTCCGTCCTGTTAGAGGTTCAAACCCAACCAACGATTACGTCTTCCGTCCAAAGTAATCTACTCGGGGAGCGAGTCCCACGTAAAGCGGAATAGCTCAAGCTGGGTAGCTATAACCTCAGCATTCTCTATCACAATGCTTCCTATCGGTGCGGTGAGCGAGTTGATGATATATCGATTAGGGTAGATCACGATGTCAGTATTTAGGGGGCGAGGAATCAATCTTGTTTTTTCGTTCCACGCTGCATCCATACTTTTTACAAACCTATTGCGTTCTGAGTCTGGAAGTATGATGCGCGCGTCAAGACTCTTTCTGGCTCTCTTTTCGATAAACGACTCTAACCACTTGATATCAAAATGGCTAGTCCAGTTGTCTTGATCGCTCATCACGTAATACGGGTCACCAGTGCGTATCTCCCGCAGAAGTGTTTCATACACAGACTTGATCCCTTCTGCACCAGCATAGTATTTGATCTGACTTTTGACACCACGGAGTTTGTAGAGCGCCAACATGTCAGGGAGTATGGCGTCGAAGCGCTTTTTTTGCTCTCCAATCATGGCGTCAAACTGATCCGGACTTGCAGCAGCAAACTTTTGCTTCAATCCATGAAGCTGAAGCTCTATGAGCCCCCTCTTTTTTAACTGGTCGAGAATTACATACACGGTCGGGCGCTTAAGTCCTGTGCGACGGGCTATCTGGAGGGCACCGCTCGGGCCCAGCTCTAGGCAAGCGCCGTAGACTGCTGATTCTTTTTCTGAGAGTCCTATTTTGGTCAACTCTTCTTCAATTTTCGCCATATATGTCAAAAATATTGACATATTTATTATACACAAAATATAGGTTTTTTAGAAAATTTGACCTATGTGTATGACAGATATGACATTTATTGACAAAAAGCATAAAATGTTTTGTATATGATAATGATTATATCTTTCATACTCATCCTCTCGGCGATATCGCTGTTTGGGTCTTATTATGCCGCCAAGTACAATCGTTCGGACCTATTGATGGCCATCTATGTAGCATGCATCATTATTACTAATGTCCTCGTGTTTAAGATTGCTGCGTATGACCTGGGTGTCGTCACTCTCTATGCCACAGCGCCAACACTTATTTACGCGGTTAACTTTCTTATCGCCGACATCGTCAACGAGAGGTTTGGAAGGAAAGAGGTCCTTAAGATGATCGGCGTCGCGGCGTTTATCCAAGTTTGCGTTGCAGTCTTTACTTGGATCGCGGTCGCGCTGCCTGCGGCTCCGTTCTGGACAGAGCAAATGGTGTACGAGCAGATGTTCGGTAGCACGCTTCGCATTGCAATCGCGCAGGTTCTGACGTTTGTTGTGGTCGAGAGTTTGGACGCGTACGTCTTTCACTACTTCAGGGAGATGACACAAGGTAAGCATTTGTGGATGCGCGGACTCTTTTCGACTATCCCGGCGATGCTCTTAGACACAGTGATCTTTTTCACCGCAGCCTTCTACGGTGTGATGCCTATCGCCCCCGTCATCACTGCAGTCGTCATACTCAAGTGGATAGTGGGGGTTATAGACACGCCATTTCTCTACCTTAATCGATGGGTCATGAGCGGTGTTTTTGTTAAGTAGTCTGCAAGGAGTCCCAGATGTAGCGAAAGAGAGTGAACTGGCTTTTGATGATGTTTTGGTTTTCTATAACGATGGTCGTGATTGGTGGTGTAAAGTCGTGGACGACATAGCGCTGTGGCGTGAGTACCATGTCGGTGTCGAGAGGTTCTTTGACGAGTCGTGTCGTCTGGTTCCACGCTCTATCCATCTTGAGGTTAAAGCGGCTTCGTTCGGTATCGGGGAGGATAATGCGTGCGTCTATGCTTCTGCGCGCGCGCCTTTCAATAAAGTTTTCAAGCCAAGAGATTTCGTTGTGTTCTACCCACGAGTCCTGACTGCCTGTCACATAGTATGGGTCGCCACTGCGTATATCGCGAAGAATAGACTCATAGACAGTTTTGATACCTGCAAAGCCCTCATAGTACTTGATTTGGCTTTTTGCACCACGGAGGTTGTAGAGTGCCAAAAGTTCAGGTAGGGTGTCATCAAAGATACGTTTGTGGTCGCGGATAATGGCGTCAAACTGGTCAGGGTTGGCCGCAGCAAACTTCTGCTTGAGCCCTATGTGCTGAATTTCAATAAGCCCCCTATTTTTTAGTTGTTCTAAGGCGTGATACACCATTGGTCGATTAATGCCGGTGCGACGTGATATCTGAAGGGCACCAGTAGCACCGAGCTCAAGCGTTGCAAGATATACCGCCGCCTCCCGCTCAGACAAGCCAATTTTCTCTAATTTTTCAGATAATGAGCTCATTTTGTAAAGAAATATTTACATAAATAGTGTAGCAAAAATAAGCTTTTTCTGCCACCTATATTCAAT
>JBDKFU010000001.1:0-16389 GCA_039798565.1 Candidatus Parcubacteria bacterium | reverse complement strand
GTGACGAGCCCGTCGCACCGTAGTACGCGATTTGCCCCGCAGTTCCGGACGCAACATTGTCACCCAAACCACCGATACCAGAAATACTCCCGCCGATAATCGTCGCGTTCGTGATGGTCACACCATCAAGCGAGTCGATGCGCTGACTCTGTGCAAACGTTTGTGTGTTAACGACACTTATCGGCGGCGTACCCGTAAACGGCACCGCCTGCGGAATCAACAAAACAAGTCGAGCCTCAAGCGACTTAATCGCCGCTTCAAGCTCAGCATACGTAACGCCGGTCACTGTCACATACTCAGAAACATTTCGCACAACCGTAGTTGGCGCAACCGTTCTTTCCACGACTGTGACAACTGGCTTTGCAGCAACCGGCACAGTCGACGTAGGCGCGGGCGCCTGAACAACTGCAGTTGTCTTAGGCTCACCAAAAAGCGCCGTAGCGACTTTACCAAAAAAGTTCGTCCAAGAAAATTCTCTATGCGGAATGGTGGTAGTCTTTGTCTCTCCAGAAACAATATCTGAAACTGCAACAAGTGCACTCGCCATATTTCGCTCAAAGCCAAATGGGAGACTCTTCACCAGCGTTCCAACGTCAGCAAACGATTTCACTCCAAGCGTAGAGGGGAGTGCGTACACGCTAAACCCAAAAGCAAAGATCAAAATAAGAGCTCCAACAAAACTGCCGATAGCACGACGTGTTGACAGGGGCGCCCTAGAAGGTTGTGGCGAAGCAAGAGCCACCCGAGCCAAATACTCCTTACGGCGTTCCTCCCGTAACTTCGTGTGACGTATCTCTTCAGCCTGTCGCGCACGTGATGCAAATTCAGAAATTGATAGCTCAGAAATTTCCCACGAACGACCAGCTCGTCGGGCAATAATTTTTCCTGTTCGACACAAAAAAGCAACGTAGTCAGATGTGTATCCAAATCGCTCCGACGCATCGCGAGATGTTATCCAAATTTGTTCTATTTCGTCGATACCCATGATTTCCGATTTATCTATATTTTACTACTCATATCTCCATCACGGACGCAAAAAATGCGCTTGGTGTTGATAAGAATTAAAATGAAAAATTTAGTAAAAAATCGAAATCAAAAACACAAAGAAAGCGACGATGAGTACGCCAACTAAAACAGCAAGGAAGTAGCCAAGCATTCTTGACTGTCGGCGCACACGAGGTGCCTCTACAGCAACAGGTTCAACTGTCTTAATCTGCTTTATCTCAGGCACAACCTTTTTGATACCATCCAATGACCCGCCAATGGATCTCTTTGGCGACTGAATTTTATTTAAAGACACAGGTTCAACATCAGTATCATGGCTTAAAACATTATTTTCTTGTCTATCCGAGATTTTAACTGGGTACAGAGGAGCATCATCCTTCATGTAAATAACGGGCGACCAAGTAGCAGGAAGTGCTGCAGACTGCACTACAGAAGATAGGTCACCAGGCTCAGCTATAAGCGTCTGCAGCCCTTGCTCGGCCACAAACCATGCTCTACCCACCTTTACAGCGTGTAACTTACTCTCTCTAACGAGCTGACCGATATAGTCGGGAGCGTAACCAGAAGTGCGTGCTGCCCTTTTTGAAGAAATGTATTTCTTTCCTGCAATTATAACTTCATCCATATTTATTTCTAGCCTTAATTATATACCCACTTCGGAGTTTTTTGGCCCATGACTGTGGGTACCTTTTTTATGTGTATAGCTAGACCAGTATCGTGTGATACGCTAACTGCATGCGATTTACACGACTCTCCAGTGCAACGAGATCAAGAATAATCGACTGCTACATTACTGACATAGGAGCAACACAAGCTGCAAGACTTTTGTCGGTGAACAGGAAGACCATCAACGCCTGGTACGCACTCCTTAGAGAGCGCATGGCAGGCAAGGTGCAGGGCCTTAAATCAATCAAGGATACGCGAGTTTTCGCGGGGTACCATGAGCGACGTATTAAGCACCTGAATGGACTATTCAAGGACGCTCGCGCATCACACCTCATTGAGTCAAAGCTTAGATATGTACTTAAGGGAAAGTTTAAAAAGCTTGTTCTCAAGTCAACCAAGGACCTGCTGGAGTAGGTTTAAAAATATCTTTATTTTAAATAGTATCTCGGCTAACCGAGATTAATTATTTAGAATGAAAAAATTATAATCGGTAGCGTGAGGATGGTCCCAAGTATCGTCAGCGCGATGATGATTGCTGCGTATAATTTCAGCAAACTGACTCTTCTCACCACGCGTATAACCTCTTCAGTCGAGCCTTCTGCCCCATCCTGTTTTATGTCGTTCGAAGTATAGACTACTGAGCTCCAGGTCTCAAAAATGTCCTTAGGCATTTCCGTGAATCCGGGTCTTCAAAATGGCTGTAGCGTCGGTTGGGTTGGCTGCCCCTTTTGACTTCTTCATGACCATACCGATTAAGAACTTGAGTGCCTCTTCTTTACCCTTTTGAACCTCTGCAACGACGGCAGCGTGCTCGGCCACCACCTCGTCAACGATGCGTTCAATGAGTGCTGTATCTTTCATCTGGAGCATCCCCTGCTCAGTTGCAACTGTTCGTGCATCGCCACCGTGTTGCATAAGATAGAGCAAAAGATCTTTTGCTCCACGACTTGATAAGTCTCCCGCATCAGTCATACGAATAACTTCTGCAAATACTTTGTTTCGTAGATTGTCAAGCATTGCATCCGTTGCAACCGCACGCACATCGGTGAGCAAATAATTAGAACCTTTGCCGACAAGATCATTAGCCAGCTCGGCTGCAACCTCAGTGTCAAAAAAAGCACCGTAGGTGTGGTCAGCGATAAGTACGTCTGCATCCTCGCGACGAACACCAAGAGCGACCAGTCGCGCACGACGATCGGATGGGAGTTCAGGAAGTGATGCCTTGAGCACATCAAGTGAAAACTCTGGGATACTTGAAATTCGTAACTTTGGTATGTCTGGGTCTGGAAAGTAACGATAGTCGTTTGAATTCTCTTTAACGCGCTGACTAAAGGTCTCACCCGTCGTTTCATCAAATCCACGAGTCTCTTGTACCAAGACTCCCCCACTTTCTAAAACCTCTGTCTGTCTTTTAATTTCGTATTCGATAGCGCGTTCTGCAGCTCGAAATGAGTTAATGTTTTTGATTTCACTTTTAGTACCGAGTGTATCATCTTTGGATACTGAAATGTTTACCTCAACGCGCATCTGACCCTTCTCCATCTGTGCTTCACCAACGCCGAGCGCACGAAGAAGTTGTTGAAGTTCTCGCGCAAAGTTTCCTGCAGTCGCCGCGTCATGAATGACTGGCTCGGTCACCAACTCCATAAGCGGGATGCCTGCACGATTATAATCAATGAGGCTTACGTCGCCTCTGTGCTTTGAGTTTGCAGTGTCCTCTTCTAGATGGATGCGAGTGATTTTAACCCCAGCAAGCTCACCCCCTGTAACAAGCGGATACTCGTACTGAGAGATTTGATACCCCTTTGGTATGTCGGGGTAAAAATAGTTCTTTCTATCAAACTCTGTGTAGTCTGCAATGGTGCCCCCGATAGCGGCGCCGACGCGGAGTACGCTCTGTACTGCCTCCTTATTTACAACGGGGAGAGTGCCCGGATATGCCATACAGACAGGACAGACATTAACATTCGGGTTCTCCTCGTCGGGGTCGTTCTTAGACGAACAGAACATTTTGGTGTGCGTCTTGAGCTCTGCATGGACCTCAAGTCCGATGGTGGGGCGGTAGACACTCATACCCCCATGTTACACCGATTGCTGAAGGAATTGTACTAGGGTGTCGGAGGTAGCCTTAATAACCGCATCGTCGAGTACCGTGATGGCATGGATGCCCGTCCCGGGGGCAGCGAGTCCGGCTATTGCTGCTGTGATGTTTTTTACCCGATCGCTATCGACAGTGTCTGACTTTGTTAAAAATATGAGCTCTGGCCGCTCAACTAAGGATGCGTTGTGACTCTTAAGCTCTGCGCGCACGGTTCTATATGCCTGTACCGGGTCCTCGCCGTCGAGCGCTACGAGGTGTACTATGCCCCGTGTACGCTCGATGTGTCTTAAAAACTCGTGGCCCAAGCCCCTCCCCTCTGCAGCACCCTCGATCAATCCTGGGATATCCGCGATTACATAGTTATAGAGAACGCCGAGATTTGGCTCTAACGTGGTGAACGGATAATCACCCACCTTTGCCTGAGCTCGGGTAAGCGAGTTTAGAAGTGATGACTTACCGGCGTTCGGGAGTCCAACGAGTCCCGCATCTGCGATAATCTTAAGTTCAATGAGGAAGGTATCTGACTCACCTTGCTGCCCCGGGACTGCTTCATACGGGTTAACGTTAGTTGAAGATTTAAAGTGATCGTTGCCGTAGCCGCCATTTCCACCTTTAAGCGCGATAACCTCTTGTCCATCATTCAAAAGCTCGAATACGTCCCCTCGCCCCTGCGTCACAATAGTGCCCACAGGTACCTCAAAATATATAGACGCACCGTCAGCACCATGCTTCTTGTCAGACCCGCCCGACTCTCCGTTTTGTGCCCGAAACTGCGTCTTACCCTTATACCGAGCAAGGACACCGAGGTCACGCACCGCGCGAAAGACAAAATTACCTCCGCGACCGCCATCGCCACCCGAAGGGCCACCCTTATCTTTTCCTTTGATATGGAGCCAACGCACGACTCCGTCGCCCCCCTTTCCTGCGGCTGCCTTTATAGTGATGCGGTCAACGAGCGCCATTCACCTACCCTATCACACAATGCGATGTAACGCCCACTGTACTATTGATATAACGAATGAGCCGAGGAGTGCCGCGAGAAACGAATCAATGTCGAACCCTTCGACGAAGCTGGCGACAAACCACAAAATCCCGGCATTAATGACAAAAGAAAAGAGACCGAGCGTGAGAATCGTAATGGGGAGCGTCAAAATAACCAGTATCGGCTTTAGGGTTATACCGATAATACCGAGCATAATCGCAACAATCAGCGCGACATAGAAATCAGCGACGTGGATGCCGGGTACCACATATGCCGCTACAAGTACGGCGGCCGCGCCGCCCAATATGCGTATCAATAGATGTATCATTCAAAAAGTATACCACCGGACTACTCTACTATCCGCCAGCCAGTACGAAGCAGGGATTCAGCCTTTTTAAACTTCATTTCTCGAGTTTCAGTGCCATCAGTTATAGTGACGTGATCATTTCGCTCATACTTTTTACCCCCTGACGTAAGAATAGACTCAGGCATCTGTACACGCTCAACTCGCTCGATGCGTGGAATAGCCTCTGCAACAAAATGCGCGAGATTAGCCTCCAGCGTGCGGAACAGGCGAAGTCCCTCCTTTCTATATTCTGTAAAGGGGTCACGGCCACCGTAGGAGCGCAGATTCACTGATTGACGGAGATGCTCCATCGTATCAATGTGCTCAATCCAGAAAAGGTCATACGCCTGGAGCAAAATGCGCCGCAGGACCGCCACTAATGCATCTTGTCCAATCTCACTCATTTTTGAATCCAATACACTCGTATCAGCCCCGTCTGCCATGAGGTGCTCTCGCGCCTGTGCGAGTACATGTTCAGCGTCGCCAAACAACACTTGGCGCCGCCTGCCGTATACGGTCGAACGTTGATGGTTCAGCACGTCATCGAAGCCAAGAACGTGCTTTCGTGAGTCAAAATTGTGCCCCTCTATCTTCTCCTGCGCGCTCTCTAGAGCACGAGACACGAGGCGACTCTGAATGGGCTCATCCTCCGGTATGCCGAGGTTCCCCATCATTCGCTTGACCATGTCAGATGCGAAAATACGCATCAATTTGTCTTCGAGCGAAACAAAAAATTGTGTCTCTCCGGGGTCCCCCTGACGTCCTGCGCGACCACGCAGCTGGTTGTCGATGCGTCGGGCATCGTGCCGTTCAGTGCCGATAACATACAGACCACCAAGCCTGCGAACCTCGTCTCGCACCGCCTCTTCAGCAAGCGGCCCGCCAAGCTTAATGTCCACACCGCGGCCAGCCATGTTGGTGGCGACGGTCACTGCACCCTTCTTCCCCGCATCAGCTATAATCTCTCCCTCTCGCTCGTGGTTCTTTGCATTCAGCACCTCGTGTGGAATGCCTGCACCTTTTAGATAATCCGACAAACGTTCGTTCATTTCAATTGAAGTAGTGCCGATGAGCACAGGCTGGCCACGCTCATGCCGAGCCTTCACTTCTGTAGTCAAAGCTTTAAACTTACCCTCTTCGTTTTGAAATATCTTGTCTGCCTCATCACGACGCGCGATAGCGCGGTGCGTCGGGATAGGCACCACATCAAGCTTATACACTGCATACAACTCTTCCTGACTAGTAAGACCCGTACCCGTCATACCGGCGACCTTGTCGTACATGCGAAAATAATTTTGAAATGTCACGCTGGCATACGTTTGTGACTCTTTTTGTATGGGCACCCCCTCTTTAGCTTCAATCGCTTGATGGAGCCCTTCTGACCAACGACGTCCCGGCTGCAGTCTGCCAGTAAACTCATCAACGATCATTATTTCATCACCCTTAACGACATATTCTTTATCTTTGTTGTAGAGTGCCTTTGCTTTGACTGCATTTTCAAGATGGTGCACCATCTTTGCTCCTCCCTCCGCGTACATATTTTCTATGCCCAACGCTTTTTCTGCCTTTTCGATGCCGTGGTCTGTCAGCAGTGCCGCACGATCTTTTTCGTTCACGATATAGTCCTCACCGTCGTTGAGTGTTTTTGCAATCGCTGCGAACTGCAAATAGAGCGCTTCTGCATCCTGCGATGGTCCAGAAATAATCAGCGGCGTGCGCGCCTCGTCGATCAGTATCGAGTCCACCTCGTCCACCACTGCGTAATAGTGGTCGCGCTGTCGCACCTTTCCTTGATCATACTCAAGATTGTCGCGAAGATAATCAAAACCAAACTCGTTGTTTGTGCCGTACGTAATGTCTGCAGCATACGCTTCGCGTCGTGTACATGGTCGCATAAATTCGTGCACCACTTTAAACGATCCCAGAGTATCAACCGTTTGATCAAGTGATTCTACCTCGCCAGCTTTTACTGCGGTGGGGTCGTACAGATACGACTGATCGTGATTAATGATACCGACTGACATGCCGAGCGCGTGGTATATCTGACCCATCCACACACCGTCACGACGTGCGAGGTAATCGTTCACGGTCACCACATGCACGCCACGACCAACAAGCGCATTCGTATACACCGGCAGTGTCGCCACCAACGTCTTTCCTTCTCCAGTGCGCATCTCAGCGATTGCACCTTTATGGAGTACGTAACCACCGATGATTTGCACATCGTAGTGTCGCTCGCCCAACGTGCGGCGCGACGCCTCGCGTGTCGCAGCGAACGCGCGTGGCACCAACGAGTCCAGCGACGCACCTGACTGCAGTGCTGCACGAAGTTCAGTGGTCACCGCTTTCAGTGACTCATCTGAAAGAGCTTTCATAGCATCTTCAAAAGCCGCTACCTGCACAACCAGCTTCTTACCCTCGCCCAATAATGGCGATGTGCGGCCAAATAGCGTGTCCAAAAGGCTCATGGTGGTATGAGTGTACCATGAGCGTCAAAAGCACGGAATAGAAAAAACGCCCCGGACACCGGGGCGTTTTTTGAGGATTTTCTCCGCGGAGAAAACCAGAGCCGAACTATAGGCGCTTCTTCGAAGAGCGCTTTGCCTTCTTCGTCGTCTTCTTCGCCTTTTTCTTAGCTGCCATACAATTTTTTTTTATTTTGTTTGGTGAATAAACGACTTGTAGTGCGCTCGACGCCCGACCTGGTGAATGAGTGAGTTGTGCGAACACTCATTCCTGCGTCGCAATACAAGCTTACATTCATTATTGAATATCTGTGCGTTATAACAATGCTTAAAAAAATATCAGTGTGGATAACTAAATGATATGCACTTCAGGAGAAATTTTAATTTGTACGACGTCATACACGCGCTGCACAATTTTTTGCGCTAACATTTTTACATCATTACTCGTCGCAGTGTTGTCCGTTGCAATCACCAACGAATGTTCTGGCCACACAAATGCGCCACCAACACGCATACCGTGCACCTGCACGACATGCTCAAGAATCCATGCGAGTGGCACTTTCGTTCCTCCTTCAGGCAGATCAAAGAGCGGCATCAACGCGTAGCGCGATTGCAATAATTCTGCGACGTCTCGCTCAACAACTGGATTTAAAAAGAACGAACCTGCCGTGCCATAGGCATCTAATGATGGAAATTTTCTTGCACGTATTGAAAGCACTGCATTTCGTATTTCTGCGATAGTCGTCGAACCAACATGTTTGAAGTGCTCATCCAAATCTTTGTACCCGATGCGAGGCGTCGCATGGAGCGACAGCACGAGCGTCGCGCGCATCACAAAATACCGTCCATGTGACTTTTTAAAAATACTTGTTCGATATCCAAAATCAGCACGCGCGCGAGAAATGGTCACCGCTTTTTGCTCAACCGTGTCGTACACACTCACTGAATCAACAACATCAGACAATACCGCACCGTACGCGCCAATATTTGCAACAACTGCACCACCAACAGTGCCCGGTATACCAGAAAGATTTTCAATCCCCCACCACCCACGCGACACCGCAAGCGCGACAAGGTCATCCCACACCACACCAGCACCCACGGTGATGTGGACCGTCTGTTTTTTAACAACAAAAGAAATATGCTCATCCGCTGATTGGATGAGCATGGCATTTAAATTTCCATCTGGCATGAGCATATTGGAGCCAGCACCGATAGGAACAACTGAGAGGCCTTCTGCGCGTGCCACGCGATATGCAAGTGCAATATCTTTTACATCGACAACACGTACGAGTGAGTGCGCGTCACCACCAACTTTGAACGTTGAGTGCGCTTTCGTTTGTATGGAATGTCGTCGGTCCATGGTGTTCTCCCTACTGTGCGACTGACGGGTGCGAGCTCCAATGAAAATCTATGTGAGTGCCGCCGCCAGCCGCACGCTAGGGACAACAAACAATAGTATACACGAAATCCCGCTTACGCGGGACCTCGTGCAGATTTTCGAGGAGTCACAATGAAGTGACACTCACAGAGACACTATAGCATGTAAGGGGGCAAAAAGCAACCACTACCTAGGTGCCGTGCCAGCCTGCACCTCAAGTATAAATGCCTCGCCCTGCGCCTTGAATTGCGGCTCTATTTCTATCGCCTTTCTTAATTCTTCTACTGCCTGCTGATCACGACGAGCCTTGTAGAGTCCAAGTGCGTAGTCGATATGCGCCTGCGCTGACGTGGGGCTCTTTGTGACTCGACCGCTCAAGATGGCGAGCGCGTTTTCAAAATCACCAATGTCTATATATGACTGAAGGATGTACTGATTGTCTGGTGTTCGTGTCCCAAAGTGCGGGATAAGGAGTGAGTCAGCAAGTGCGGTGTCCTTAATGCGGATTGCCAGAGCGGCATAAAAGACGCGTGCAAGCTCAAAATTAGGCTCGCTTTCATATGCCTTCTTAAACCATGCCACTGCCTCAGGAATGTTATTTTGACGTAACTCTAATACGCCACGTTCAAACATAATTGACTGCTTCTCAGGGCTCAGCTCACTCGCGCGCACCAACTGCTCTTTTGCACTATCAATATCACCGATACCCCGCAAAAAGGCGCCCATAAATATCCTGAGTCGCGCATCGTCAGGGTTTTTCTCTATTTCGTCAGCTAATGAGGTGCGCGCGAGTTGCACAAACTCGCCTACCACCGCTTGGTCATAGCCCGCAGCGTTCGCTTTACGATTAGCAAAGTCGACTAACTGCTCGCGAATCTCCTGCCGGCCAATACCCGAATGGTTTACTATGCGCTTAAAATAGTCGAGATTGATAGTAATGTCCTCAACTCCCGGGTTCGTGAGTGACTCTTGCGGGCGTATCGCCTCAATAACCGTGCGTGCAGCATACATGTTTTGTGCAGTTGCAAAGTAAAAGACGAGTGCACCCACCACAACTGAGGCGGCAAGCGCGGCCGAGGCATTGGTGCCGGTGAGTGGCGTGCCGGCAGTATTTTGCGGGACCGCACGTGTCGTGATGTACGCGAGTATCAAGAAGAAGAATACATAGGACACCAATTGATCGAACACGAACAGGTTATGGAACGCGTGCGCAGCCAAGAGCCCAAGGAGCAGTGCCCTTTCAACAACGTCGAACGGCGACCCGCGTCTGAATAAATACCAAATGACAAACACATAGAGCGAGAGGTACAGTGCGATACCGACAATGCCCCCGGCAACAAGCCAGTCCATGATGACGTTGTGCGCACGGTCAAACCACGGCTCTTGTCCGTACATGCTCGCTTTGTAATACTTGTTGAAGATATAGTTGAAGTTCTCTTGTCCCCAACCAAAAATTGGACGCTCCAGTGCACCTTGCAAAGCCATGTTCCAAATCGTAAAGCGCGTTGCACCTTCAGAAAGCGAAATAGAAGTGAGTCGAGAGAATATTTCGTGATTCTTTACGTACTCAGTATCTTTAACTGCATACAATATCCCACCAAACAAGACGACGATAATAAAGAGCGCCGCCCCTGCCATGCGGAGTTTTTGCATCCCCTTACCCCAAATCGCCATGACGAGCCCTGCGAGCATCAATCCACCAAGGAGACCGAGCATCGAACCTCGTGTCGCAGAATAGAAAATCAGCACCGCATCAAATACGGCGACCGCAACATAGGCGAGTTGGAGCAGCTTATTACCGTTTGCCCAGCGCGCAAGCGCGAGAAGCGCAATGAAGACATGGAACAGCATGTAGACCGCGAGATATGTCGCGTTACCGAGGGTTGCATCAATACGCGTACCGCCTTGGTGGATTTCTGCATAGCCCGCGAGCTGGTAGACGCAGTAAATACCAATAACGACTGATACGCCGAGAGAGGTGTTCCAGAACCAGCGCCAAATCTTTTCTCCCTGCATGACGCTCGTCGTCACGAGGAAAAACGCGCCGAGGTGCACCAAGCCGAGCCAGCCCTCCATACGCTCAAAGTTTGAATAGAAGCTTTTATGAAAATTCTCTCCCACGACGGCAGATATAAAGAGCGACGCCACAAAGGCACCGGTCGCCCACAGGAGAATGGAACGTCGGGGTCGCGCAGTTACGTCAATGAGGGCGAGCGCTACCCAGAGTGTCGTAATCACTTCAACGATAACTCTAAATGTGAAGTTCTTACCGGTAATAAAAGGGAAGAAAAAATCATTCGCAACAATAAGTGGAATAAATGGAGTAAGGAATATGCCACATATAATGATGCGGCGAAGTATGGTGGCGAGAGTCATGCCATAAACTATACCACCCCCGCGACACACCTTCCCACTAGACATCAGTGCCTTTTATTGTCGGAACGGACGGCGCGCCAGCGCGGTATGATAGCAAGCATGGGGCTGCAAGATATTCAAATCGACGGGATGCGACGACGCATTGAGCGCTACATCAAAACTGATACAACCTACCTTTTCTCAGGTGGCTTTTGGCTTGGGCTTGCAAAGGTCGTATCGCTCCTCGTTTCATTTGCTGTAGGTGTCGCCTTCGCGAACCTGCTACCAAAAGAGCTCTACGGTAACTATAAATACATCATTTCACTTGCTTCAATTATCGGCACCATCTCGCTCTCCGGATTAGGCACTGCACTGACTCGTGCTGCTGCTCGAGGATTTGACGGGGAACTTGATAGAAGTTATCGCCTCTCCTTCTACTCTTCTCTTGTCGGATCTTTTGCCGCAATCATGGCGAGCGCATACTACTTTTATTTTGATAACGCGCTACTGGGATGGTCGTTTGTGATTATCGCCATCGTTAATCCGTACACGAACGTCTCATCACTTTTTCGATCATACCTATCGGGCAAAATGCAGTTTCGTGCGCAAGCACTGGGGACGACACTCCAAAACATTATTCCATCCGTTTTGATTATCGCTGCACTTTTTGTTTCGCACTCAGTCATACTATTGGTTGCCATCACACTTGTCGCCACCGCGGCAGTTGGATTGGTCGTCGAGTGGTACGCACGCGCCGTGTACAAAACCAATAACGAACGAGACCCGCAGGCAGCACAACTCGCGACACACACGAGCGTTCTTAACTTTATGGGCGCCTTCGCATCAAAAATTGATGCGATTCTTGTTTTCCAAAATATGGGCGGTACGGCACTTGCTATTTATGCATTTGCGGCGGCGATGCCGGAAACAATTCGCGGGTCACTCAAAATTATCACGTCACTCGCTGTTCCAAAATTTGCAACGATGACGAGTGACGATATCAGCAAGTCATTGGTTCAAAAAGCGCTACCCTCAACGGTACTCATTGCGTGCATCACCATTCTATACATTGTGCTGGCTCCATTTGTTTTTACGATTTTCTTTCCTAAGTACATGGACTCACTTCTATATTCGCAGGTGTACGCACTGACGATACTCTTCTCGGCACCACTGATAACTGCCTACTTTGATTCGCAGCTCGCCATTTATGAGCGCTATGTTCTCGGCATTTCTGGCGCCATCGGGCAAACCATACTCGCCGTGGGAGGATTATACTTTTTTGGACTTTGGGGAGTCATCGCATCGCGAATCCTCTACAGAATCTTTATGATTATCCTTTCGGTGTACCTGATACGCCGCCGGTGATTTTTTTGTAAAAAACCCGGGCATAACCCTTGATAGTGTCCGCAATGGTACGGGGTTTATCTGCAACAACAGTAAAAAGTCGGCGCACGGTGCCAGGAGGCATCGCGAGGGGCGAGACTGAGTGCCAAGAATTATTGGTTCGTGAGAAAAGCAACGATTGATTACCGTACCCATCGGTCTTAGTGACGATTTCAAATTCATCGTCGCGTGGTGCCGACTCGCACACCTGACGTCCAGAAGGATCGAAAAGTATTTGTGTTTGCCCGCCCCACGCCGGATTCCACGTCTCTGGGTCATTAAAATAAAACAGATGAGAGCCCACTTTTTTGACTGAGTCACAGTGTGGAGAGACTGAGCCACCAGCGACGGCGTACTGCCATTGAAAGCGGAGCGTAAAATCACGAACCCCAAACATGCGCGCAAGAAATGCTCTGTACTCTGGGCCCTCTAGCTCAGCAAGAAACTCTTGCCACTCAGGCTTCAGGGTCTTTCTAAATGCTGGGCTATCGTATCGCTCGTACCGATCGTGACTCATCTGACCAAACTTTCTTTCCATTCCAAAGCTTGGCTCAAGCTGGTCAAGGGTTGGTGCAGACGTGAGGAGGAGTCTATAGCCAGCGTCAGGGAGTGGGTTCTGAAGAATTGTGTAAGAAAATGGCTTCGCATCAGCGTATGATGCGGCATCAGCTTTCTTCAAGACATCGATATGTAAGTACTTCATGCGCGGGCGTATATTCTATTTACCGTACGTTTATCCCTGCGGTGACTTGATTCAAGCGACAAGCCAGCAGTTGAAAGTGCCTTGTCAGCCGCCTCGACAGCCCCGTCTTTCTCCTCTACCTCGAGCAGCACGTGACGAACACGCTTGTCAGCAAGTGTCTTTTGAGCACCCGCAAGAAGCGCGAGCTCGCCACCATCAATATCAATTTTAATGTGCGTTGGAAATACTGGTTTAAACAAAGCGATAAAGTCATCAAGCGAAAAGATGAGCGCTGCTTTTTTAACCTCGACAGCGCCAGCACGATGGTAGTCGGTCATCGATGATTGAAAAATCTTTGATGTGCCGGGCGTGCTGTCGAGAAACGAAAATGTTTCAAGATGGGTATGGTCTGAAAAGCCGAGCTGGTAACTACTGATGGATTTATTTAAATCGTTCAACGTGACATTGTCTTCAAGCGAGCTCACATTCATGTACGCCGGCTCAAACGCCAACACTGTGTACCCATTCACCGCCGCAACTAGTGAATACGCACCGATATTTGCACCGATGTCATAGAAGACTGCCCCATCTGCAACAGTTGATTCTATCCACGCGACGGTCTCTGGCTCCTTGCTACACGAATTGGCACGCGTTACATATTCTCGCACTGTCGAGGTCACAATGTGCAGCTCATCTTTCATATAATCAAGCCTGCGCGTGCCGTACCAACGCTTCACTAGACGCTTCAGCTTGAAAACTCCTAAGAGCCATTTCCAATATATCTGGTTCATGGTTGTATAAAGACTACCATCCCTTCTGCAAAAAGATTGGGCCAGAGAAGATTTAATACTGGTACACCGCGGTACGGAATAACTTCAAATTTCTTATAGCCAAGCGCACCAAGCCACCAGCGCATATCTACGATGGTCCAAAAGCGTACATGCTCGTTTGGCTGTCGTATCCATTGTGCCGGCACCTTTCCAAACAACAAACGGAACCGGTGCATAAAAAAACCAGTATTTGGTACAGAAACAAAGACGCCCTTCTTACTTTTTGAAAGCATAGTCGCGAGTAGCCGCTCTGAAAACGGCACGTGCTCCAGCACCTCGCACGCAAGATAGTAGTCTGCTTCAAGAAGCGTGTCGGGTGATGCGACTGCGCGTTCCGCAGAAAGCTCATGTGTTGCTACCCCTTGGCTCGCAGCAATAGCAAGAATAGTTGGTTCGAGGTCATACCCAATCAAACTCGAAGCCTGCGACTGATCACCCACATATTTCAGCATGGCCCCGTCTCCACATCCAAAGTCAGCAATGACTGACCCCTTTGCAACACGATCAACGATAATCGCGGACCTATCTTTCTGCCAATCTGATAACACGGGGGCGTTGTTCCGCCCGCGCTCTGCCCAGTACTCGTGATACGTCTCATCGAGCACAATCGTCTTTTGCGGGTAGGTGAACATGCGAGTGAGCCAGGACCTAGTTAGATAGAGTGCCTTTTTCATACCAGATGTGTATCTAGGATAGCATTGACCGTTTGTGTCGCGGGGGCGGCCGCGACGCGTACCCGAATATCCTCGACGGCGTCTTCAGTCATAGCGGCCAACAAACGCACGCCACGTACCGGCTCTGTTGCATCAACCTCAATGGCAAGTCTATTCCGCACGATGCCGTCCGCAAACAACAGCGGACTCATAATCACGCCAACGGGGATACCGGCCATCATCGCATCATATAAAAACGTTGAGTACGATCCAATGACGGCAACAAGCGGAGGACAGTCGCTGAGCGAGCGTACCGTTTGTTCCTCGGTAATCCCATACTGATCAAGCTGAACCTGCGTTGGAACATCATGACGAAGTTTGACGAGAACATTCAACCCGCCCTGGGACAGATTTGCAATACACTCGCGCACAATACCGAGTGGTGCATCAATCTCATATGGCACCAGCACTGTATTAGTGCTCCCTCGCCGTAAAGAGAGCGCGCTCATACCCTTCGCACTGCCACCAATGCGTAGTGCATCTTCACTCCAGGCAGACTTGAGACGCAGTAGCTCATCCTTCCAATACTGATTCCAAACGACGAGCGTATCGGCGTGCGCTGTACGTATTTCATCCTGTCCCAACCATCCGACAAAATACGGTGAGATTTGTCCGTGCTGAAAGGCGTAGGTAGGAATAGAGCGTTCACGAGCTGCAATCATAAGTTCTTGATAGTGCCGCGCATCATCGATTGAAAGCACTACTTGCACGCGTGACTTGCGAAGCACAAAACGAAGAAACGAAAGCCGAAAACGAAATAAAGATGCAGCACCAATATATTTTTTTATAACTGCCGCAGCAATCTTTTGCTCTTCAGCGGTACATGACTCAAGCCCAGTAATTGAAAGTCTTTCTCGCGCAACAACTAGTCGTCGAAAAATCCTCAGCGTGAGGTACAACCAATCGATGCCCTCGAGATATATCGCTACACGCCGACGAATAAACAGATGCTTAAAAAAGGAAACGCCGAGAATGGTGTGGAGTACCTCAACATACGCGACACCACGAGCGATAAGTACTTCGTACACGCCCTGCATGCGAAAATCTGCACCACCTGCCCCACCGATTTTATCGACGCCGTACACCACAACACGCCGTCCACTCATAACAAGAATGAGCGATGCAATACACGAAACTAAAAAAGCAAACGCGCCAACAAAAAAACCGGTAAGTGTGTATGGTGCGCGATTAAGATGGTCGTACCGCGCCCGCACATCATCAAATCGTTTGGTGGCACTGAAAAACTTTAAATCGTCAGACAACACCATCTGTGAGACTCGCGGCCATAATGCATATCCATCAACCAGCCGAATATCGCCTATCGGCGTGCCGTTAACCCTCGCCTGAGTGGTGACCCGCTGGTACAAGTCATAGGCATAGGGCCAATCTATCTCGTTCATACCCCAATACTACTACAGACGGTATAGTGAGGGTATGTGCGGCATTTACGGCGCTGTTGGACCTGAGACACATACTGGGC